>NZ_JBYTCI010000032.1:0-36878 GCF_058790095.1 Terrabacter sp. FW104-15G4B
GTTCGGGGGTATGGGGAAGGGCCGGGGTCCGCGTGATGCGGAACCCGGCCCTTCGACCGATCAGACCTCGAAGGTCAGGCGGGGACGACCTCGAACTTGAGGGTCGCCGCGACCTCGGGGTGCAGACGGACGGTCGCCTCGTAGGAGCCGAGCGTCTTGATGGCCTGCTTGACCTCGATCTTGCGCTTGTCGAGCTCCGGGCCACCGGCAGCCTTGACGGCAGCGGCGATGTCGCCGTTGCTGACGGCACCGAAGAGGCGACCGGACTGGCCGGACTTGGCCGGGACCTTGACCGAGGTGGCCTCGAGCTGGCCACGGACGCTCTTGGCCTGGTCGAGGTCCTTGATGGCGCGGACCTCGCGGCCCTTGGTCAGGGCGTCGACCTGCTTCTGGCCGCCCTTGGTCCACGGGGTCGCGAGACCGCGCGGGAGCAGGAAGTTACGGCCGTAGCCGTCCTTGACCTCGACGATGTCGCCGGCCTCACCGACGCCGGAGACCTCGTGCGTGAGAATGAGCTTCATGGTGTTCTCCTCGTTCCCGAACGGGCTCAGCGAGCCGAGCTCGAGTAGGGCAGCAGGGCCATCTCACGGGCGTTCTTGACGGCCGTGGCGATGAGGCGCTGCTCCTGGACGGACACACCGGTCACGCGACGCGCGCGGATCTTGCCGCGGTCGGAGATGAACTTGCGCAGGAGCGCAGTGTCCTTGTAGTCGATGTTCTCGACCTTCGCCGCCTTCAGCGGGTTGGCCTTCTTCTTGGGCTTGCGCACAACGGGCTTTGCCATCGTGGTGCTCTCCTTCTTGATGAGAGCCCGGGGTTTCGTGCCCCGGGATGGGATCTGAACTTCTGGGTATGCCGTCCGGCTGCGTCACCGGACGACGGTGCTGATCTGCTCGAGCTGATCCGCTCGAGCGGCTCGATCAGAAGGGGGGCTCGTCGTAGCTGGGGGCTGCGCCCCAACCACCGCCCTGCTGGCCGCCGGCCGGCTGGGCGCCACCGGTGGACTGTCCCCAGCCACCCTGGCCGCCGGCGCCTGCAGCCGGGGCCGTCTGGCCACCGGCGGAGCCGCCGGTCGCCCACGGGTCCTCCGCCTGGCCGCCGCCGCCGCCGCTCCAGCCGCCGCCCTGGTTGCCCTGGCCGCCGCCGAAGCCCCCACCGCCGCCGCCGCGCTGGGTCTTGTTGACCTTCGCGGTGGCACTGCGCAGGGACGGGCCGATCTCGTCGACGTCCATCTCCACGACGGTGCGCTTCTCGCCTTCCTTCGTCTCGTAGGAACGAGACTTCAGACGGCCGGACACGATCACGCGCATGCCCCGCTGGCACGACTCGGCGACGTTCTCCGCCGCGTCGCGCCACACCGAGCAGCGCATGAACAGCGTCTCGCCGTCCTTCCACTCATTGCTCTGGCGGTCGAACTGCCGCGGCGTCGAGGCCACGGTGAAGTTCGCGACCGCGGCACCGGACGGCGTGAAACGCAGCTCGGGGTCGGCGGTCAGGTTGCCGATGATCGTGATGACGGTGTCGCCTGCCATGGACCAGTCCTTCGTTGGGTGATCGAGCGGATCAGTAGCTTCGCGAAATCAGGCGCCGGGGCGCAGCAGCTTGGTGCGCATGATCGACTCGCTGAGGTTCAGCTGACGATCGAGCTCCTGGGCGGTGGCCGGCTCCGCCGTCATGGTGACGACGACGTAGATGCCCTCGGACTTCTTCTTGATGTCGTAGGCGAGACGGCGACGGCCCCAGATGTCGACGTTGTCGACGGTGCCGCCGTCGTTCTTCACGACGGTGAGGAACTTGTCCATCGTCTTGTCGACGGTGCGCTCTTCGGTCTCCGGGTCGAGGATGACCATGAGTTCGTACTGACGCATGCTTCTAACCCACCTCCTCTGGTCTCGGCGGTCACGAGTCTCTCTCGTGACAGGAGGGTTGCATTCGTCCCACCGCGAGCTCGGGGCCCGGCCTGTCTCCAGCCGGGTTCAGCCTCGCAGATCGCGCCGACATCGGTCGGGTTGATCCACAGGCCACCGGGCACACGGTGAACTGGGCAAGACTACCCGGCGAGACGGCATACGCCGAAATCGGAGCAGGACCGGCGACCGCAACGCTCAGGAGAAGCGGACGATCAGCCGGTCCTCGGCGCCGCTCATCGGCCCGGCGAGGTCGTCCAGCTCGGCGTCCCCCCGCCCCCTCCGCTCCCTGGCCCGCAGCCACACGACGGCCACCAGCCACAGCACGGCCACGACGCGGAGCATGGAGAAGAACGCGTACCAGGACGACGGCATACCTCGGTCGGGCACGGTCGTGGCGGCGATGGTCAGCCACACGGCGACGAAGTTGAGTGCCTCGGCCCCCGCCCAGATCAGGTGCTCGCGCCACTGCAGGGCGCACCACGCGATGAGCGGCAGCAGCCACAGCGAGCTCTGGACGGTGAACGACTTGCCGGTCACGAGCACGATGCCGACCATGACGAGCGACACCTCCGCAACGGTCGGGCGCCGCGCCGACGACAGCGCGAGCACGGCCCCCAGGACGAGGGCCACGAGCCAGCCGACCACGGCGAGCGCCGTCACCGCAGCCGCGGGCAGCGGGTGACCGGCGAGCTGGGGCAGCAGCCACGGCGATCCGTAGCCCGCCGACGCAGACGCCCATCCCTCGTAGGGCGACGCGGCGGCCCCGCGGTTGAGCAGCCACAGCGCCGAGAGCAGGGCGCCGAGGGTGAGCACGGTGTAGCCCACGAAGCGACCCATCTCGTGCAGCCGCCCGGAGCGCACGCACAGCAGCGCGATCGCGACGACGATGAGCACGGGGTAGGAGCGCGCCCCGATCGCGAGCCCGAGCAGCACGCCGGCGAGGGTGGGCCTGCGACGCGACCACGCCCACATGCCGGCGCTGGCGAGCACCACCCCCAGCAGGTCGGCCGAGACGAACGCCGCGAGAACGACGACCGGCGAGAGGGCGACGTGCGCTGCCGAGAAGGGCCGGGTCGCCGACGACGCGACGAGCCAGACGAGAACGAGCAGCAGCAGGGTCAACAGCACCGACCAGAGCGCGAAGTACCACGCGGCGCGCGTCTTGAGCGACCCGTCGCCGGGCACGAGGCTCGCGACGGCAGTGAGCGCCAGGCCGGTGAGCGGCGGCTGCCCGGTTGCCGGCGCCCCGGCACCACCCTGGAGGTATGCCGCGAGGCCGGCCTTGAGGTTGGCGTCGCGGTATGCGGTGGGCAAGTCGGCGTAGCAGGCGCTCCAGAACTGGGTGTCGCCGCTGAAGCCGGTGCGCAGGCAAGGTGCGCGCAGGAGGATCCCGAGCCCGGCCGTCACGGCAGTCAGGGCCGAGAGCAACGCGGCGGTCAGCAGCCACGGCAGCTCGCGGCTGACGGCATACCGCCCACGGGGGCCTCCGATGACCTCCGAGGCGGCCCGCACGACGGGGTCCTCGACCTTTCCGGTCACCGAGGGGTCACCGTGGCCCCTCAACCCGCACCCACGGCCACCGCGTCACCGGCGGGCTGTCTTGGTGGTCCGGCCCGGCAGCGGGACGGTGATCGTCGGCTGATCGGTCGTCGTGGTCGGGCTCGGCTTGCCCGTCCCCTTCGTCTTCGTCGGCTCCTGGGTCGTGGTGGTGGGCGCCTGCGTCGTGGTGGTCGTCTTCGGCGCCTCCGTCGTGGTCGCCGTCTGCGGCGCCTCGGTGGCGGTGGTCGTCTGCGGCGCCGGCGTGAACGTCGGCGTCGGGGTCGGGATCTTGTCGTCTCCGACACCCGTGCGGGCCGGGAAGTCCTGGACCTCCAGGTTGTCCGTGACGACCTTCATGAAGTCGAGCCAGATGTTGGCCGGGATGGTCGATCCGTCGTAGAGCGACGACTCCTCCGGGCTCAGCTCCTGGCTGCTCTTGCCGTCGGCCGTGGGCTTGTACATCCCGACCGAGACGGCGAGCTGCGGGATGAAGCCGGAGAACCACTTCGACCGGTTCTCCTCCGACGTGCCAGTCTTGCCGGCGACCGGACGGTCCAGCTCGCGGCCGATCTTGGTCGCGGTGCCACCCGGCTTGACCGTGTAGGTCATGGCGTCGGTGGTGTCGGCCGTGACGTCCTTGTCGAACGCGCGCTTGGTGTCGGGCTTAGCGTCGTAGCTGAAGTCGCCCGTCGACGACGTGATCTTCCTGACGAGGTACGGCTTGGAGCGGACGCCCTGCGCCGCGATGGTCGAGTAGGCCGAGGCCATGTCGATGACGTGGGGTGAGGCCGAGCCGAGGATGTTGGTGAGCTCGGTCCCGAGGCCGGGGGTGTTCGCCGGGATGCCGGCGTCGATGGCTGCCTGGCGGGTCAGCGGCGGGCCGATCGTCTTGTTGAGGTTGACGAAGGCGGTGTTGATCGAGCGGCCGATCATCCGGCGCATGTCGACCTTGCCGTACGAGGTGTCGTTGTAGTTGTTGATCTTCGCGCCGTCGATGGTCTGCGGGGTGTCGCCGTCGAACTTCGTCTTCGTCGAGATGCCGTCGCGAACCGCGGCAAGGACTCCGAACGGCTTGAAGTTGGAGCCGCCCTGCAGGATCGCCTGCGTCGAGGTGTTGTACTGGCTCTTCGAGTAGTCGGCTCCGCCGTACATCGCGACGACCGCGCCGTCGCCGGGCTTGATCGCGACGAGGCCGCCGGTCACCTTCTTCGGCAGGTTGTCCTTCATCGCGGCGACCGCGGCCGTCTGGGCCTTCTTGTCGATCGTCGTGACGATGCGCAGGCCGCCGTTGTCGATGTCGCGGTCGGTCAGGCCGGTCGAGAGCAGCTCGCGCTTGACCTGGGCGGTGATGTAGCCGTTCGGCCCGGAGGAGAACTTGTTGCCCTTGTAGTCCTGGATCCTGGGCAGCTTCGCGTACTTCGCCCGGTCGGCGGCGGTCAGCCAGCCCTCCTGGACCATGCCGTCGAGCACGTATGCGTAGCGCTTGGTCAGGTTGGCCTGGGCCTGGTCGCCGTTGGCGGGGTCGAAGAGCGTCGGGGCGTTGAGCACCGCCGCGAGCACGGCACCCTCGGGGACGGTGAGCTTCGAGACGTCCTTGTTGAAGTACGCCTTGGACGCGCTCTGGATGCCGTAGGCGCCGCGGCCGTAGTAGATCGTGTTGAGGTACTTCTCGAGGATCTCGGACTTCGACAGCTGCCCGTCGATCTTGATCGAGATGAGGATCTCCCGGGCCTTGCGCGAGATCGTGCGGTCCTGGGTGAGGAAGTAGTTCTTGACGTACTGCTGCGTGATGGTCGAGCCACCGACCTGGGCCTCACCGGTGACGCTGGTCTTGACGGCGCGCAGGATGCCACCGACCGAGATGCCGTTGTTCTGGTAGAACGTGCGGTCCTCGGCGGCGAGGTGGGCGTCCTGGACGAACTTCGGCACCTTCGTCAGCGGCACGGACTCACGGTTGCCGTCCTGGACGGCGATGCGGTCGAGCTCGGTCTTGCCGTCGCTGTAGTAGACGATCGAGACCTGCTTGTTGGCGAGCTGGTTGGGCTGCGGGATGGACGTCTGCTGGTAGGCAATGAAGACGCCGACGATGCCGAGCACGAACAGGACGGCCGCGGCGATCGAGCCCCACTTGAGCGTGCCGAGGACCCACTTCTTCCAGCCGGTGCGGCCCTCGCCGTCGTCGTCGCGCAGCCCGGTGTCCCGCGAGGCACCGGGGTTGCCATTGCCACTTCCCGCGCGTCGGGGCCGGCCCTTGGTGGCCGCCTGCTGGGCAGCGCGGATGTCGCGCCTGCTCTGCGTCACAACCTGCTCCATTCAGTGATCAGGCCCGAGAAACCGTCCCGGGCCGCCACTCAGTATGACCCGACCCGGGCCGCGGGGACGAAATGACGGGCCCGCCTCACACGCGCGGCACAAGGACCCCACAGACTGCCTCCATACCCGAGCTCTGCCGTGCAACCTTTCGCGGGGACCAGCGGGTCGTGCACAGTGTGACGACATTGACGGGCACCGACCTGGGAGCGAGCAGCTCCCCGGCCGGGCTGCCGACAGGGGGACGAGCCGTGGACCGGGAGTCCTTCGACGACTTCGTGGCGACGCGCTCTGCCCGACTGCTGCGAACGGCATACCTGATCACCCACGACCGCGCCCTCGCCGAGGACTCGTGCAGACGTCGCTGGCCAAGGCCTGGTTCGCGTGGGGCCGCATCGATGGCCAGCCCGACGCATACGTCCGCCGGGTCCTGGTCAACACCTACTCGAGCTGGTGGCGGCGACGCTGGAACGGCGAGCAGGCCACCGCCGAGGTGCCCGAGCGCCATGCGGGGGCCGAGCCCCACGGGGCCGAGAACGTACGCGTGGACGACCGCACCGACCTGTGGCGGGCTCTCGCTCGTCTGCCGAAGCGCCAGCGGGCCGTCGTCGTCCTCCGCTTCTACGAGGACCTGTCCGAGGCCGAGACCGCCGAGATCATGCAGTGCTCCGTCGGCACCGTGAAGAGTCAGGCGAGCCGCGCCCTCGCCAAGCTCCGCATCGACCCCACCCTGAGCCCGACCTCCGACGAGGAGCGTGTCCGATGAACCTCACCGACCTGCGCGGCGAGCTGACCACGCACGCCGACGACCTCGGCCCCGCTCCCGACCTCCGGACCGGGGTGGCGCATCGCATCCGCACCATCAGGCGCCGCCGGGCAGTGACAGCCGGCTCCGTCGCGACCCTCGCCGTCATCGCATTCGCCGTCGGCGTCGCGACTTCGCTCGCTCAACCGGCCCGGGTGACCGCGGCGGGCTCGCCGTCTGCCAGCGCGGCCCCGATGATCGGCGCCGACGGTATGCCGTTCCGCACGGTCCCCGACGCCCCCGGTGACATCGTCAAGAACGGGCTACGCCTGCGGGCGCGGGTCGCCGACGACACCCTTGCCGCAGGTTTCATCGGCGACCGTGGCCAAGGACAGTTCTCGCTCGTCTGGGAGCCCACCACGACGCACGTCTCCTTCGGCGCCGAGTGCTACCTGCCTGGCCTGAGCGACGCGGAGGCAGCGAGGTACCTCGTCAGCGTGGGTCTGGAGGGCACCAAGGCCTTCTTCGGCAACCAGTGCACGGGGCGCCCCCCGGTCGAGCGCGACCTACCGCCCGGCGGCGCCATCCCGGGTGAGCCCGGACAGGGGTGGACGGAGCTGACCGTGGGCCAGGCCACCCGAGTCCGGGTCCAGCTCCTCGACGCGAAGACGAGCAAGCCGGCCTCCGTCGACGGCGCGCAGCTGACCGGCGCGGTCTACGAGCTGGGCCCGCTGACCGAGGTCCGGGATGGGGCGCAGCACGTCGTCGGCGTCGTCCCCGACGCCCGCGAGCACGCGGGCCACACCTGCCGGCTGCTCGGGCTCACGGCCGGACCCGTCTCCGACCTCGCGCGACGCAAGGTGCAGGTGGAGGCGCCGCCGAGTGGCCCGTACCTCGTGACCTACGGCACCGTCGGCACGGGCGACGGGCCCACGACCCCGGCCTTCTACACGCTGGGCGGTGTGACCGGCGAGGCCACGCAGGTCCAAGAGGGTGGGAGCGAGACGCTGCCGCAGCCGGAGGGTCGAGGGCAGGAGCTCTCGGTCCGTCTCGCCGATGGGTCCCCCGACACGGCGGGCACCGCCTACATCGCCACCTACGCCCTGAAGAACTGACCGGTCCAAGCGGCCGGAACCCATGTCTCGCGGCGCGATGTATCGCAGCGATATATCTCGGTGTACCGTGAAGGTGTGCCGAAGCCCGATCGTCCCCAGAGCCGCCGCGCCGCGCTGCTCGAGTTCGCGGTGCTCGGCCTGCTGCACGACGGGCCCCTGCACGGCTACGAGCTGCGCAAGCGCCTCACCACCGCGCTCGGCATCTTCCGGGCGTTGTCCTACGGCTCGCTCTACCCGGCGCTGCGCCAGCTCGTCGACTCCGGCTGGATCCACGAGACGACCGAGGCCGCGACCGGCGGCGGCAAGCGACCCCGGATCACCTACGAGCTGACGGCCGACGGCAAGGAGCACTTCCAGGACCTCGTCGCCGCGAGCGGCCCGGACGCCTGGGACGACGACGACTTCGACGTCCGCTTCGCCTTCTTCTCCCGCACCGAGGCGCAGGTCCGCCTGCGCATCCTCGAGGGCCGGCGCTCCCGCCTCGAGGAGCGTCTCGCCAACATCCGCGACGCCTCGCAGGCCCGGCGCGAGCGGATGGACAGCTACACCCTCGCACTGCAGCAGCACGGCGAGGAGCGCGCCGAGCGCGAGGTCCGCTGGCTCGAGGAGCTCATCGTCGCCGAACGGCGCGCGGCTCTCGACCCGGGCCCCGCGGCATACGACAACCCCGCAGACGTTCCCCCCACCCAGAGCACGACCACCAACAACAAGGAGTGATCCATGGGATCCGTACGCGTCGCCATCGTCGGCGTCGGCAACTGCGCGAGCTCGCTCGTGCAGGGCGTCGAGTACTACAAGGACGCCGACCCGACCGCCGGTGTCCCCGGCCTCATGCACGTCGAGTTCGGCGAGTACCACGTCGGTGACGTCGAGTTCGTCGCCGCGTTCGACGTCGACGACAAGAAGGTCGGCAAGGACCTGTCCGAGGCCATCAACGCCTCGGAGAACAACACGATCAAGATCGCCGACGTCCCCACCACGGGCGTCGAGGTCCAGCGCGGCCACACGCTCGACGGCCTCGGCAAGTACTACAAGCTGACGATCGACGAGTCCCCGGCCGAGCCGGTCGACGTCGTCCAGGTCCTCAAGGACCGCCAGGTCGACGTGCTCGTCTCCTACCTCCCGGTGGGCTCCGAGCAGGCCGACAAGTTCTACGCCCAGTGCGCCATCGACGCGAAGGTCGCCTTCGTCAACGCCCTGCCGGTCTTCATCGCCTCCGACCCCGAGTGGGCGGCGAAGTTCGAGGCCGCCGGCGTACCGATCATCGGTGACGACATCAAGAGCCAGGTCGGCGCGACGATCACCCACCGCGTCATGGCCAAGCTGTTCGAGGACCGCGGCGTCGCGCTGGACCGCACCTACCAGCTCAACGTCGGCGGCAACATGGACTTCAAGAACATGCTCGAGCGCGAGCGCCTCGAGTCCAAGAAGGTCTCCAAGACGCAGGCCGTCACCTCCAACCTCACGGGCTCGCTCGCCGGCCTGGTCGACAGCAAGAACGTCCACATCGGCCCGTCCGACTACGTCGCGTGGCTCGACGACCGCAAGTGGGCGTACGTCCGCCTCGAGGGTCGCGCCTTCGGTGACGTGCCGCTGAACCTCGAGTACAAGCTCGAGGTGTGGGACTCCCCCAACTCGGCCGGCATCATCATCGACGCCATCCGCGCGGCGAAGATCGCCAAGGACCGCGGCATCGGCGGCGCCCTGCTGTCCGCCTCGTCCTACCTGATGAAGTCCCCGCCGGAGCAGCGCCCCGACGACCTCGGCCGCGCCAAGCTCGAGGCGTTCATCGCGGGCACCGAGGAGCGCTGACCTCTCGACCCCCTCCCAGCCTGTTCGGCTCTTCGCGTTGCTGGCGGGTGCACCTGCGGTGCTTCCGAGGCCGCGACTTCCCCTGTCGGGAGGTCGCGGCCTCGTGCTGTGGCCGGTCTCGGTGAGTGGCGGTTGGCCGGTCGAGGGGAAGATGGAGCCATGGGCGTGGACGTGACGGTGGTGTACTTCGACGGGTGCCCGAGCTGGCGGACGGCCGTGGAGCGTGTCGGGACGGCCTGCGCGCGCGCCGGAGTGCCGGCTCAGGTGAGCACCCGGGCCGTGACGTCGGACGCGGACGCAGGCCGGCTCGGGTTCATCGGCTCTCCGACCATCCTGCTGGACGGGGCCGACCCGTTCGCGCAGCCCGGTGCGAGCCCGGCCTTGGCCTGTCGGCTGTACACCACCCCGGAGGGCTTGGCCGGCTCACCCACGGTTGACCAGCTCGTCGAGGCGCTGACCCGGCAGACGCGTTGACCTAGGCTCTGGTCACCGGTCCGGTCCGGGGCGAGGATGGGCCCATGGCCGCCATTGCCCAAGAGCACGGGCAGGTGCAGCGCCCGAGCTGCTGGTGCTGCGGGAACACGTTCGACGAGAAGGACCTGACACGGCTCGGGTCCCACCCGGAGGCCGGCGTGTGCGCCGGGTGCGCCTTGTGGCTGTCCCGCCGCGCCAGATCCGCCGCTGAGGCAGGACGACGCACCCCGGTTGCCCAGCTGCGCCGCGCAGTGGCTGCCACGCGAGGTCAGGTCGGGCGCGCGGGGCTGCAGGACTGGCCGGTCCTTGGCCCACTGCTGCGACGTCTGAACCGGCACCTGCCCTGACCTCGCCACCACGCCGGCGCACGGGTCCAGCCGGGACGGGGCACCAGGCTCTCGCTCAGACCCGAGCCATCGGCCGGTCGCCGCACCTGCACCAGACCGGCGCTACTTGAGGGCGCTGCCCGTCGTGGTGCCGGTGTCGGGCTCCATGAGGCAGATGACCATGCGGTCATCCGGGGTGACCGGCGCCTGGGGGTAGATGAACGAGGGGTCCTGCTCGTTCATGGCCTTGTCCGTGACGAGGGGGTCAGCCTTGTCGGTGCAACCCTTCCGGGCCGCTCGCACGACCGCAGGCTCACCGGCATAGGTCCCGTCGGGCAGCTCGAACGTGATGACCACCTGGCTCTCGTGCGGCGCCGAGCAGGGAACGACCGTGACCACGTCCACGTTGTCCCCTCGGCCGCCTGAAAAGCAGTCGCCCGCCTTGAGGTCGTCGACGACGGCCTGCCTCTGGCCCGTCACCGTCCCGGACGCATCGCGCTCGGGCTCGGGCTCGGGCCCTGCCGTGACCCGCGCGCCGATGAGGAGCACGACTGCGGCCGCCCAGGCGAGAGAGCCGAGGGCACCAAGAACGATGCCCGTGATCGCCATCCCCCGACCGCGCTGGAAGCCGCTGCGAAGCTGCTGCAGGGCGATGACGCCCAGCACGACGGCGACCCACCCCGGCGAGGGGGAAGAAGGCGCCCAGGCCGCAGCACAGGGACGCGATCGCCAGCCCGTTGGCACCGGCAGGTCCTGCAGGCGGGAACGCCGGACCCGAGAGCGCCGGCTGACCCGGCCGGCCCTGCTGACCCGGCGGGACGGCATACGGCGGCGGGAGGGGAGGCGGCGCCTGACCGACGTGGGGCACGGGGACCGTGTCGGTGGATGGCGGGGCCTGCGGGGCCCCGCTCGGCGGCGGCATCTCGGCGGTAGCGCCGTGGATCATGACAGGTCGGCGGTCTCCTCGGAAGCCAACGGGATGCCCGCCACGAGATCGTGACAGACCGGCACGATCGACCCAGCCTGAGCGGGGACGAGCCGTCTGCGGTCAGCCCGCTGACGGCATACGCGAGGAGGACTCCGACTCCGCCGCGGCGTCGCCGCCGTCCTGCGACCCGGAGCGGTGCTTGCGCACCTGCCAGACGACGAGCGCTGCCACCGCGATCAGGGCGACCACCACAGCGGCGCCGCGGCCGAGCCACGCCTCGACCCGGGCATACGACTGGCCGGCCAGATAGCCGGCGGTGACGACGACACCGCCCCAAGCGATCCCGCCTGCGGCGTTCCACGCGAGGAACGTCGGGTAGTGCATCTTGGACATCCCCGCGAGCGCCGGCATGACCGCACGCAGGAACGCCGTCCAGCGCCCGAGGAAGACGGCCGAGCCGCCGCGCCGACCGAGGAAGTCCTTCGCGCGGTCGATGCGATCCCGGTGCCGGTCGAACGCCCGCAGCTGCACGACCCGCCCACCGAGGTGGCGTCCGACCTCGAAGCCGACCGTGTCACCGACGATCGCGGCGACGACCACGACGACGATGACGGCCGCGAGCGGGACGTGGCCCAGGGACGCGGCGACGCCACCGAGGATGGCGACCGTCTCACCGGGCACGATGAAGCCGACGAAGATCGCGTCCTCGACGAAGACCACGCTGCCGACGACGAGCAGCACCAGCCAGAGGGGCGCGTGGAGCACCTGGTTGGTGATGGTGTCGAGCAAGGCACTCACGCGGGCTCCTCGGGTCGACGGTGCATTCGGCGGTTGCACCCTGATCGACCAGTGTCCGCAGCGTGGCTGTGCGTCCGCTGGGAACGCGTCACGACATTTGGACACCCATAACGCCGCGCACGGGTGATGGCCACAATGGGCCGCAGACCCGGGCGTGACCGGCGCCCCGCCGCGAGAGGACGAGCCATGGCAACACCGCGACTGGGCGAGACCGCCCCCGACTTCGAGGCCACGACGACCGAGGGGCCGATCCGCTTCCACGAGTGGAAGGCCGGCAGCTGGGCCGTGCTCTTCAGCCACCCCGCCGACTTCACGCCCGTGTGCACCACGGAGCTCGGCCGCGTCGCCGCCCTCGAGGACGAGTGGGCCAGTCGCGATGTCAGGGTCCTCGCCGTCTCGGTCGACCCCATCGAGCAGCACCGGGGCTGGAAGGGTGACATCGAGGAGGTCAGCGGCACCACCGTCGCCTACCCGATCATCGCCGACGACACGCGCCAGGTCTCCGAGCTCTACGACATGATCCACCCCGGCGAGGGCGACACCTCGGGGGTTCGGTCGGTCTTCGTCATCGACCCGGCGAACAAGGTCCGGCTGTCGCTGACCTACCCCAAGAGCGTGGGCCGCAACTTCGACGAGATCCTGCGGGCCGTCGACGCCCTGCAGCTGACCGACCGCGGCCCCTTCTCGACGCCCGCCGACTGGCGCCAGGGCCAGAAGGTCATCATCGCCCCGACCGTCTCGACCGCCGACGCCCGGGAGCGCTTCGGCGACGACGCGGTCGACGAGGTCAAGCCCTACCTGCGCTTCACCGACGCGCCGGCCTGAGGATGGGCGCGAGCGCGGGTGCGGGGACCCGCAGGACCGTCAGGCGCCGAGCAGGCGGCGCAGCTCGGTGAGGAAGGCGTCGACGTCGGCCTCGGTGGTGTCCCAGGAGCACATCCAGCGGACCTCGCCGGTGGCCGGGTCCCAGTCGTAGAAGCGGAAGCGCTCTCGCAGGGCGTTCGCAACGTCCGGGTCCAGCACCGCGAACACGGCATTCGCCTGCACGGGACGCTGGATGGTCACGCCCTCGAGCGGCTCGACGCCGGCGGCGAGCCGGACGGCCATGGCGTTCGCGTGCGTGGCGGATCGCAGCCACAGGTCGCTGCCGTAGAGGGCGATCAGCTGGGCCGAGACGAAGCGCATCTTCGAGGCGAGCTGCATCGAGAGCTTGCGCACGTGCACGAGGCCGAGGGACGGGTCGGCGGCGAGCTGCGGGTCGACCACCACCACGGCCTCGGCGGCCAGGGCGCCGTTCTTCGTCCCGCCGAGGCTGACGACGTCGACGCCGGCCTCGCTCGTGAACGCCGCGAGCGACGTGCCGAGGGTGGCGGCGGCGTTGGAGATGCGGGCTCCGTCGAGGTGCACCCGCATACCCAGCGAGTGGGCGTGCTCGGCGATCGCGCGGACCTCGTCAGGCGTGTAGCAGGTGCCCAGCTCGGTGGTCTGGGTGATCGACACGACGAGCGGCTGCGCCCGGTGCTCGTCGCCGAAGCCCCAGGCCTGCCGGTCGACGAGGTCGGGGGTCAGCTTGCCGTCGGGGGTCGGGACGGTGAGCAGCTTGATGGCGCCCATCCGCTCCGGCGCGCCGCCCTCGTCGGTGTTGATGTGGGCGGTCTCGGCGCACACGACGGCGCCCCAGCGCGGCAGCAGCGCCTGCAGCGCGACGACGTTGGCGCCGGTCCCGTTGAAGACCGGCCAGGTGACGGCGCCGGCGCCGAGGTGCCCGGCGACGACCTCCTGCAGTCGCGCGGTGTAGGCGTCCTCGCCGTACGCGATCTCGTGGCCGCCGTTGGCATCGGCCATCGCGGCGAGCACCTCGGGGTGCAGCCCGGCGTAGTTGTCCGACGCGAAGCCGCGCCGGTCGCGGTCGTGCAGGGTCGTCACGGTGTCCTCACTGGGGTGGTGCGTGGCGGACGGTCCGGGCAGTGCCGGCCGCACCAGCGGTAGGGATCAGGCGGGGTGGGCGTCCGGCCGGTCCCACAGGGTGACCCGCGTGCCGTTGAGCGCCTCGGCGTCGGCGTCGAGCAGCCCGGTGAGCCAGTCGGCGACCTCCGCCGGGCTCGTGGCGGTGCGCCCGGACCCGATCCACTTCACCACACCGGTCACCGCGGCCGAACCGGGGGTGTCCTCGGCAGACCCGAAGGACTGGGCGAGCGCCGCGAGCCAGGTCTCGGCCGCGGCCTTGGCGCTGGCGTATGCCGCGTTGCCGGCCGAGGGCGCGGCAGCAGCGGCCGCGCTGACGATCGCCACGCGGCCTCGGCCCGAGCGGAGGAGGTCGTCGTGCAGGGCGAGCGTCGTGTGGCGCAGCGTGTCGACGAGGTTGCCCGAGAGCCAGCGCCAGTCGTCGTCGGTCGAGTCGGTGAAGCGGTCACCGCCTCGCCATCCGCCGACGAGGTGGAAGAGGGCGTCGACACCGCCATGGGCGGCCACGACGTCGCCGGCGAGGGCGCGCACGGCGTCGCCGTCGAGCAGGTCGCAGATCCGGGTGTCGAGATTGTCGCCCGGCGCGTCCGCCGCGCCCGTCAGCTCGGCGCGCAGCGCGTCGAGCGAGGCTGCGTCCCGGCCCACGGCCACGACGGTCTCGCCCCGGGCGAGCAAGGCCGCACAGGTGGCCCGGCCCGTGGCGCCCGTCGCGCCGGTGACGACGACGACGCGCGGACGCGTGGCGGCCGCCGTCACTCGCTGGTCCCGGTGATGCCGGCCGTCGACTCGATGACGCCCTTCATCTTCTTGGACAGGGCTTCGTAGAACATCGACAGCGGGAACTCGTCGGGCAGCACCGCGTCGGTCAAGCCCTTCGGCGGCCCGTCGAGCGGCAGCGCGCCGAGGTCACCCCCGCGGTGACGCGCCCACGCCGACATCGGGTGCGGTGTCAGTACCGAGGCGACGAGGTCGTAGGCCGCGAGCCAGTGGGCGACCTTGGGTCGGTCGATGGAGCGCCAGTAGAGGTCCTCCACGGCCCGGCCGAGCTCGAGCACCGGCTCGGCCACGTCGGTCCAGTCGATGGAGAGCCGGTTGTCGGTCCAGTGCAGCACGCCCTTCTGGTGCAGCCAGGCGAAGAGCAGCTGCCCGCCGAGCCCGTCGTAGTTGCGGGTGCGGTCACCGGTGATCGCGAAGCGGAAGATGCGGTCGAAGAGGACGGCATACTGCACGAACCGGGCGTACGGGTGGCCCTCACCCTCGAGCTTGACCGCCTCGCGGAAGGCGGTCAGGTCGCAGCGCAGCTCCTCGAGCGAGTAGAGGAAGTAGGGCATCCGCTGCTTGATCATGAACGGGTCGAAGGGCAGGTCGCCGTGCATGTGGGTGCGGTCGTGGATCAGGTCCCACATGACGAACGCGCGCTCGGCGAGCTGCTGGTCGGCGAGGAGGCGGGCGGCATCCGGCGGCAGGGACAGCCGGGTGACGCCGGCCGCCTCGGTCACGACTCGACGGAAGCGGGCGGCCTCGCGGTCGGCGAAGATGCCGCCCCAGGTGAAGGCCGGGATCTCGCGCATCGCGACGGTCTCGGGGAAGAGCACCGCGGAGTTGGTGTCGTAGCCCGCGGTGAAGTCGAGGAAGCGGATCGGCAGGAAGAGCTTGTTGGAGTAGTCGCCGCCCTCGAGCTCGGCGACGAAGTCGGGCCAGATGACCTCGAGCAGGACGGCCTCGACCTGGCGGTTCGGGTTGCCGTTCTGGGTGTACATCGGGAAGAGGACGAGGTGGAGCAGACCGTCGGTGCGGTGCTGCGCCGGCGCGAAGGCGACGAGCGAGTCGTAGAAGTCGGGCACCGGGAAGCCTCCGTCGGCCCAACGCGCGAAATCCTTGACGAGCGCCTCGAGGTAGTCGGCGTCGTGCGGCAGGTGCGGCGCGAGGGCGTGGACGCCCGCGACGACCCGGCCGACGTGGGTGGCTGCCGCCGCGTGGTCGGCCGGCTCGGGGACGGAGCCGTCGGCGGCCTGCAGGGCCCGCAGGTCGGTGACCGCAGCCTTGAGAGCGAGCCAGGCGGGCGAGGTGACCAGCGGGTGGGTCGTCGTGGCGGCGTGACGCACGGGGCGCGTGGCGACGAAGGAGACGGCGTTGTGGACGAGCTCGGCGAGGGCCTGCTCCCCGCGCGGGGCGGCGGGGTCCGCGGCAACGGCGAGCACGACCGCACGGACGGAGTCGGTGGTGCTCGTGGCGGCGACCGGAACGCCCCCGGCGGCCAGCAGCGGCGTCGCCGGCGACTCGACGGTGAGCGCCCCAGTGGGCCTGAGCGTGCCGAGGTCGACGCGGGCGAGCAGGTCCTCGCCGACCTCGGTGTCCCGCTCCACGCGTACGCCCTCGGCCAGGGCGCCGGTGGGCGCGTCCACGTCCACCAGCGCGGCCACACCGGCGACACCGGCGTCGACGGACTCTTCGCCCGCCAGCACGACGAGGCCGCGTCCCTGCTCGACGACGAGGACGTCGGCCGAGGCGGCCGGCGCCGCGATGCAGCCGCGCTGCGCCAGCGCGTCGGCCAAGCCGGGCCGGTCGGCGACGACAGCAACGAGGGGGAACAGGCTCACGGAGGCCTCCAATCACAGAAACTTCGGGTTAAGGGTTCTACTGATGAAGAATCTACGGGAACGGGCTCAGGTGACGCCAATTCGTAGCGCTTGGGGGTGAGCCAACGCACATCGTCCCGGTGCCGAGATGCGAGAAGGGTGGTCGCTCCTCCCCTGAGGAAGCGACCACCCTTCGGCCGGGATGCCGCCGAGCGGGAGCTCAGCGCACGACCGGGATCACGCGGACGACGTCTGCTTCTGCGTCTCGGCGTTGGTCTTGCACTTCTTACCCATGGCGTCGAGCTTGTCGCCGGCGGCCGAGACGACCTGGCGCTGGCCGTGCCAGTCGCTCTGGAACTGCTCGGCGTCGGTGCCGCCCCAGTTGTGCTTGATCGCCCCGACGGCGCTGTTGACGGCCTCGACGATGCCGTCGAGCTCGCCCTTGTAGCCGACCAGCTTGTCGCCGGACGCGGACACCGCGTCGGCGTTCATGCCCTTCTTGTACACAGCCATGTCAGTTCCCCTTCAGAAGTCAGCGTTGGTGGTTCGGGTGCGAGAGGCGGTCAGTACTGCGAGGAGGTGCTGCGCTGCTGCTGCACCTCGTGGTCGATGGTGGACTTCATCTCCGTGAGCAGCTTCTGCGCCTTCTGCAGCTCGGGACGGTGCGTGCCGGTCCACTCCTGCTCGAACTGCCTGGAGTCGTCGCCCTGCCAGTTCTGCTTCAGCGACTCGACCTCCTGGTCGACCTTCGTGATGAGCTTCTGGATGGCCTCCGCCTGCTGCTGCAGGACGTTGCCCTGGGCGTTGACCTCATCGTCGTTCATTCCGAGCCAAGCCATGACCTTCTCCTTTGCCTGTGTTCCCCCGACCGATTCGGGAAGCTCTCTTCCGGACCACCCGTGTGCAGGCCCGTGCGTGTCAACTCCTCGACGTCCGTCACCCTTCGGGCAGTTCCTCCCGAGAGGCGGCTTTCCTCGACATGCAGAAACCTAGGTGCGCTCCCGCACGGTGTCGATGGGGAGCACTCCCCACCGTCCGGACCACGCGCCGCCCTCGCAACACACCGAAGAGGTCACAACTCACCGGCATCCGACCCCGGTGTGTTGTGACGTACTCGGTGTGTTGCGGTGGGCAGGGTCATGGGAGCGCCACCTGGAGCAGCTCGAAACGTCCCTTCTCGACGAGGAACCCGCGGCCCGGGGGCAGCTCGGCCCGGTTGAGGGCCGGCAGGTTGGCCTTGAAGACCGAGAGGCCCTCGTTGCCGTCGGGGTGCAGGGCCAGGCCGGAGCGCGACGTCTTGAGCAGCGCCTGGAGGCCGAAGTTGCTGCTGAAGAAGGCCGCCTCGCCCTCCGCGACGACGAGCTGGTCGTTGTCGACGCACGCCTTGGCCAGGGTGGTCAGCGCGTTCTCGGCGCCCGACGGGGCGAGGTCGTCGACGCGCTCGACGAAGACCGCGATCGGCCTCGTGACGCGGCCCTCCTCGATCTCGGCAGCGAGCCGGGTCGCGAGCGCCGACGTGGGCCCGGCGCCGACCGCGGTCTCGGCCCAGATGCCGAGATCGAGCAGCTCCGAGGACCGCCGGGGTGTCATCAGGTAGAGCGCGGAGGTCGAGCTGAACCGGCAGAGCGCCGCCGCGGTGGTGGCGACCGCGGTCGTGCGCCCAGAGCCGGAGGGACCGGTGATGACGAACGTCCCCTTCGGGTTGAAACCGTGCGGCTCGAGCGACGAGGACGCGACGCCGACGACGGGACGCCCGCCGAGCTCCGACGGCAGCTGCCCGAGCGGGATGACCTCGGCGAGGCTCTCGATCGGCGGCGCCTGGCCGACGCCGGCCCGGCGTGTGGCGTCGGCGAAGGCGGCGATGGCCGCAGCCTGGACCGTCACGTCGGACGAGCCCCCGAGTACCGCGACCTGCACCTCCGAGCCGGACATCAGCCCGCGCCCGGGCGGCGAGGCCATCGTGAGCACGTCCGAGGGGACGCCGAACACCGAGTAGTCGTCGGTGTTGCTCATGCGCAGGATGATCCGTCCCTGCACGGCGGCGGCGAGATTGGTCGGCAGACCCGTGCGCTGGTCGGAGGCGATGATGAAGTGGACGCCGACGGGTCGCCCGTCCGCAGCCAGACCCGCGAGCAGGTCGAGCCACTGGAAGCGGCCGCCGACCTCGTACGCCTGGCGGAAGGCGGTCATGCCGTCGATGAGCACGATGACGCGCGGCTCGTCCGGCCTCGCGGCGAGGCGGCGGTAGTCGGTGATCGTCGCCGCGCTGACGGCCGAGTAGCGCGAGGCCCGCTCGTCGATGGTGGCGCGCAGCATCCGCAGCAGCCGGGTGACGCGCTCGTGGTCGCCGCCGGGCACGATGGAGCCGACATGGGGCAGGGCTTCGAGCATCGCCAGCCCGCGGTTGCCGAAGTCGAGCCCGTAGACGTGGCACGGGCCGCCGCGCACGGTGTAGCCAGCAGCGACCGCCATCGACCGCAGGAACACGGACTTGCCGGAGCCCGACGTGCCGTAGACGGCGATGTTGCCCTCCTTGTCGGGGCGGAAGGCGATCTCGGGCTGGGCCTGCTTGTCGGGGTCGTCGGCGACACCGAAGACGAGCTCGTCGTCGCGCCGCGGGGTGGGCAGCGTCGCGAGGTCGTAGACGGGGCGCAGGTCCGGCAGCCACGGCT
Source organism: Terrabacter sp. FW104-15G4B (assembly GCF_058790095.1). Lineage (NCBI taxonomy): Bacteria > Bacillati > Actinomycetota > Actinomycetes > Micrococcales > Intrasporangiaceae > Terrabacter > Terrabacter sp. FW104-15G4B. The sequence goes on from NZ_JBYTCI010000032.1 coordinate 19,174, forward strand.
TGCGCGGCTTGGGCAGCTCGGCGACGCGCGCCGCCCGGCCGAGCGTGCCGACGAGCCGCTGGATGTCGGTCGGCCCGAGGTCCTCGGCGTCGTCGGAGCCCTCGGCACGCGGCGGCTCCCACTCGACCCCCTTGCCGAAGGTGAGCGTCTCGACCTTCATGTCGGGCCGGGGCGGGACATCGGAGGTCCAGCCACCGGCATACCCCGTCTGGAAGGGGACGAGCCGTCCCGGGCCGGTCTTGGAGACGGCACGGCCGGGCAGCGCCGGGTCGAAGAACGCGGCCTCCTTGGAGCCGAGCACGTCGTCGGAGTCGTTCTCGTCGGCCATCCGCAGCGCCATGCGCAGGTTGGTGTTGGCGCGCAGGTTGTCCTTGATGACGCCGGCCGGGCGCTGGGTGGCGAGGATGAGGTGCAGGCCGAGCGAGCGCCCGCGCTGGGCGACGTTGACGACGCCGTCGACGAACTCCGGCACCTCCTGCACGAGGGCGGCGAACTCGTCGACGACGATGATGAGCGACGGCGGCGCGTCCACCTCACCGCGACGCTCGAGCTCGACGAGGTCCTTGGCCTTGTGCCGCGCCAGCAGGTGCTCGCGGTAGTGCAGCTCGGCAGCGAGCGAGGCCAGCGCGCGGCGCACGAGGTGCGGCGAGAGGTCGGTGACGAGACCCACGGTGTGCGGCAGCTTGACGCAGTCGCGGAAGGCGGAGCCGCCCTTGTAGTCCACGAGCAGGAAGGTGACCCGCTGCGGCGAGTGCGCCGCGGCCATCCCGAGGATCCACGCCTGCAGCAGCTCGGACTTGCCGGCACCGGTGGTGCCACCGACGAGGGCGTGCGGCCCGTCGCTGCGGATGTCGACCGAGAACGTGCCCTGGCTGGACTGCCCCACGATCGCCCGGAGGTTGCCGGGCCGGCGCGGGAGCACGGCGGGGGCGTAGGGGCCGGTGAGGATCGAGCGGGACTCCGACCACTTCTCGATGACGGCCTCCTCGGAGCTGGCGAGGTCGGTGCCGGCGAGCGTGAGGAGCGAGACGGCCCGAGGCAGGTCGCTGGCGTCGTCCACCGGAACGCCCGCGTCGACCACCGGGGAGAGCTGCCGCGCGCAGGCCATCACCTCGTCGACACCGATGTGGTCGACGGCGACCGGCTGCACCTGCTGGCCCTCGTGGACGAAGCCGGCGAGCGAGCTCTGGTCGTCGGAGACGACGAGGAAGGTGTGGCACGCGGCCGGGAGCAGCTGCTGGGTCTCGGCGATCCAGAGCACGATGACGCCGCGTCGGTGACCGCGCTCGGCGATGGCGACCAGCCGGCTGCGGTCGATCGGGGCGTCGCTCTCGACGAGGACGAGCACGCTCGGACGCCCGGCGGCGACGGCCTCCCGCTCGGCGGGTGCACCCTTGGCCTCGATGATGTCCTCGAGCGCGTCGGCGAGCGCCGAGCAGGCGGGCGAGCTCGCGGCGAGGTGGTCGGCGTCGACCGGGCTGTGCGGCGAGGTGGTGTGCGGGAGCCACTTGAGGAAGTCCCAGTCACGGGCCGAGCTGCCGGAGGCGAACGCGCAGACCGCCAGCTCCGCCGGCGAGTGCAGTGCGGCCGCCTGCAGCACGACCGACCGGGCTGCGCCGAGGGCGTTCGCGCGCGCGCCGGCGACGCCGATGGCGCCGTCGGCCAGCGGTGCGGCCACGACCGGGACGTCGTGGACGACCTCGAGGCCGTGCAGCTCCTCGGAGACGGCGAGCCACGCCTCGGCCTTGGACCGGCCGACCGCCGGCATCTTGATCGCGGAGCGCGACGGACGGGTGCCCAGGCCCAGGCGCAGCTCGCCGAAGCCGTTGCCGTCGCGGCGGCGTGTCCAGAGCAGGGCGCTCCGGTCCCGGACGGCGGTGAGGCAGTCGGTGCCGCTCGGGTGCTCGCCCCGGCGGGTGTGGCCCTCGAGCTCGAGGGAGCCGCGGATCCGCTGCGCGAGCAGGTCGAGGTCCTCGCGGAAGTCCTCCATGGCCTGCTTGAAGTCCTTCTTCTGCTGGCGGCGTCCCTCGTAGTAGGTGCCCGCCATCATCACCGGCATCATCAGCATGAAGATGATGGAGTACGGGCTCTTCGTGACCGCGAAGAGCACCGCGCCCATGAGCAACGGCACGACCATCGCGACGATCGGCATCGGGTTGGTCTTGCCGCGGTCGGGCAGGTCGGGGACCTGGAACTCCTGACCGGAGAAGAACGGCGCCACCCGCGGCGAGCGGGAGAAGGCCACCGTGCCGGCGTCGCCCGAGAGCACGCCGCTGCCGGGACGGCTGACCACGCCGTCACCCTGCAGGTGCACCTCGAGCTCGGTGTCGCCGAGGCGCACGACGTCGCCGCTCTTGAGGTGGGCCCGGGTGACCTGCTGGCCGCCGGCCGTGATCCCGTTGGCCGAGCCCAGGTCGACGACCTCGACGACCTCCGAGATGACGAGCTTGGCATGCTGCCGTGAGACGGACTCGTCGCTCAGCTGCACCTCGCAGCCGCGCCCGCGGCCGACGTATGCCGTGCCGCGCGGGAGGGCGACCTCGCGTCCGGCGTCGGGTCCGGACCGGATGTGGGCGACGGCTGCGGGACGCCCCCTGTCGACGAAGCCCTCGCCCGCGCGCGTCACCATGACCCGCATCCCGGACTGCAGGCCGCTCTCCGCGACGGTCGAGCGCGGGTCGAGGCCGCGCATCTCCTGGTCGACCAGGGCGAGCGTCATCGAGGCGTCGACGCCCAGCACGCGGGAGCGGTTCGGGTCGGAGGCCGCCAGGTGCGCCGCGAGGTCACCGACGGTGGTGGCCGAGTCGGTGGTTGCGACGAGGTCGGTCTCACGGTCTCCCGACCGGAGGACGAACTTGAGCTTCACGCGTCACCCTTCTTGCGGGCCGGGCCGCTGCTCGCGCCACGGCGGTTGCCCCGGCGTCCCTCGTTCGGTGCGGTGGTGCCGATGCCGGCCTTGGTGGCCTTTCCCCGGCGGGGCTGCTGCGGGCCGTGCTGGTGGCGCGAGGTGCGTGCGCCGGCCGGACCCAGCCCCGCCCCTGAGGGCAGGTGGTCGCGGAAGGTCCGCAGCGACACGTCGCCGCGGAGCTTCTGCCAGTAGCTCTGCCGGCTGCGGATGCGGCGACGCGCCGTCTCGACGTCTGCCCAGAAGGCCTCGACCTGCTCTGGCGTGGGCTCGGCGACGTCGAAGACGTGGCCGTCGGCCGCACTCGCGAGCGGCACGAGGGCCAGGTCACCTCGAGTGGGCCCTTCGCCCCCGTTCTCCGGGAGGGGCTCCGTGTTGACACCCGGGGCGAGGTGCCCACTCGACTGCCCACTCGACGGGGTGGGGGCGCCCATGAGGGCGCCGTCGACGACGGGGCTCGGCTTCTCGGGCACCGGGCCGAAGACATGCTCCTCGAGGGCGCGAGCCTGCTCGAGGCGAGTCCCCTTGACCGGCAAGGGCATCCGCAGGTCTCGGGCCGTGTCGACGACCTCGCGCCAACCGCCGCTGATCCGGCTCGCCGTCTGGCCCGTCGTGCGACGGCGCCGGCGGCGCAGCCACTTCGCGAGTCGGATCCCTCCGTAGACGGCGACCAGGACCGCCAGCGGCACGAGTCCGTAGAAGATGAGCCAGCGCAGCCAGTCCGGCCAGTTGTCCGGGTTGAGGGGGTTGTCGTCCTTCGGCGGGTTGCGCAGCTGGGTCGCGTTCTGGGCCTGGTCCGGACCCTGCAGGACGCTCGGCGGGTTGTTCGCAGCAGGCGGGGGCACCTGGGCGCCGGTCTTCTTCTCCTCCGACTTGCGGATCAGCTGCTGCGGCTTCTTGTTGCGCTCCGGCACGAACTGCGTGGCAAGGATCGGCATCCACGAGTCGTCGGCGAGCTTGACCTCGACCCACGCCCGGACGTCCTTGCCCTTGACGACGCCGCCGGCTTCGGGGATCGCGCCCAGCACGACACGTGCCGGGACACCGAGCCGGTTGGCGACGAGCGCGTAGGCGGCGGCGTACTGCTCGTCGTTGCCGGCCAGCTGCGTCGACTTCATGAACTGGCTCATCCGCAGCAGGCTGTGGCCCGGCAGGAAGACGTTCTGGTAGTCGCCGGGCGCACCGCCGTCGGTGTAGGCACCGTCCTGGAGAGCCTTCGCGACGGCCGCGACCTTCTCCCACTGGCCGTCGACCCGGTCGGTCCAGGGCGTCACCTTGTCGTCGAGGAACGTCAGCGCCGAGGCGTCGACGGTCGAGCCGTCGGCGACGTCGACCGTCTTCGGGAGGTCCTTCGGCGGCGTCTGCACGTAGGCGGTGACGGTGTACTGGTCACCGGGGGTGAGCTTCTCGGGCATGACCCCCGTGTTGGTGTCGATGTTGAAGCGCAGGTCATCCGAGAGCTGGTCGCGACGGCCACCGCCGAAGTCGAGGCCGGTGACCGTGCCGAACGTCGGCAGCCACACGTCGCTGTAGCCGCCGGCGGGCACCGCCACCGTGGCCGTGACCTCGTGGCCCGGGCCCTCGGCCGCGATGTGGGTGCCGACCTTGCGGAAGCTCGTGCCCCCGGCGTCAGGCCCGTCGCCGAGGTTGGCGACGTTGCCGGCACCCCAGACGAACCCGTCGTAGGAGTCGAGCGCAGCGAACCGCAGCGGGACGTTCGCCGGCAGGCCCCTGATGGTGAGCAGCGTCTTGTCGAAGAGCTTCGCGCCGTTCGGCTCGGTGTACTGCCGGAAGCCGGCGAGCGGTGATGCGTACTGGCTGACGTCGTACGGCGGCACGAGCGAGGAGCGGAACACCGTGCGGGTGTGGTCGGCACCCGGCAGCATCGGCCCGAAGAGGAACCCGCCGACCGTGGCGACCGCGAGCAGCCCCGCCGTGGTCACGGCGCGCGTCGTGCGTCCGGCGCCGTTCTGCAGTGCCGGGCGGTTGCGGTTGCTGCGCAGGGCGGTCCATCCGATGGCGACGAGCGCGAACACTGCGCCCTGCACGAGGACGGCCGCCGGCGTCTGGGTGCCGAGGACGATGGAGGCGACGAGGAGCGCGACCGGGGAGACGAGGGCGAGGACGGCCCCGGGCCAGCGGCGGGCGACGCCGTACGTCAGCGCGGCGCCGGCGAGGCCGAAGAGGAACGGCAGCGCCATGTACGGGCCCTCGGAGTCGACCGGCGGCAGTGCCGTCAGCAGCTCCTTCCATCCCGGCACCGCGATGTGCACGAGGGTGGAGAACGTCGACCCCGAGGGGAGGAAGCCGGCGATGAGGTCCTCCCGCACGGCGATGGGGCCGGCGAGGAGCAGGTAGGCCACCGCGGCGCCGAGCAGCGTCAGGACGCCGAAGGCGCGGAACGCGGCACCGACGTGGCTGACGAGCAGGCCGACGAGCAGACCGGCGAGGCCGACACACAACCAGCCGAGGCCGAAGAAGGTCGTGCGGAAGCCGACGAGGGCGATGCCGACGAGGGCCACCGTGAAACCGGCGTCGACGAGCTGCGGCACAGTCGGCCGCAGCTTCGCGAGCTGGGCGCCAACGCGCTCACGCGCGCTCGGTGGGCGCACCAGGGCGCTCGGCGGCGGGGCGGGGATTGCGGACTGGCTCATCGGGCGACTCCGGTGAACAGGAGGGGACGGAGGTCCTCGAGCGCGCCCAGCGTAAGGATCGTGAGGCCACCGCCCCGACGGATGCCGTGGTCGGCCCGGGGGTCGACGACGACGATGACGCGAGTCACCTCGGGCGGGAACTGGCCCGCAGCGCGCTGCAGCTCGATGAACGGGCGGTGCGGGCCGGTGACGATGAAGACGGTCGAGGTGTCGGGCGCGAGGTCGGTGGCATCGAGGCTCGCCGCGAACAGGTCGCTCGGCCCGGGGTCGACGCGCGCCATGGCGTCGAGCCCGACCTGCGGCACCGTCTTGGTCACCTTCTGGGTGCCGCAGACCATGGTGCAGTCCTGCTCGTCGAGCATGACGCGGACCATGATCGAGGACCCGACCGAGATCGCCGTCTCGACGTCGGCCTGGGTGGCCGTCGGGGCGTTGGCGGCCAGGACGTCGCGCTCCACGTCGCGATCCGTCCGTCCCGTCCTGCCGTGACCCGAGCGGTACTGCTCGGGGTCGGGGTCGACGATGACCGTCACGTGCGAGCGCCGCGTGTCGAGGAACTGGCGCACGAGGAGGCGTCCGGCCTTGGCCGAGCTGCGCCAGTGGATGTAGCGGCGGTCGTCGCCCGGCTGGTACTCGCGCAGGGCGTGGAAGGCGAGGTCGCTCATCGAGACGTCCTCGGTGGTGCTGCCCTCGAGGTCGCGCAGCAGACCGGCGCCGAGCGACTCGAGCGCGACCGTGCGCGGATGGACGAACAGCTCGGTGCGCTCGGTCCACGTCAGGGTGCGGCGCATGAGGCCCAGCGGGTCACCCTGCACGGTCGTCGCCGGACCGACCTGGATGACGCCGCGGCGGGAGGTCGGGACGACGAAGAGCTCCTCGTGGGCCTTGCCCGGGGTCAGCGCCGGCAGGACGAAGCGGGCCGCCGACAGGCCGACGGGCAGCTCCACGAGGATCGGCAGCATCGGGGTGCGGGCCTCGTTGGTGACGAGGATCCGACCGGTCGCGGGCTCCCCGACCACGACCCGGCGGGGGTCGACCTCGGCGAGGATGCGGACCTTGGTGCGGCCGAGCGCGAGGGCGAAGCAGACGAGGAAGAGCACGAGCGCGGCCGCAGCCACCATGAGCAGCTCGGTCCAGCCCCAGTGGGCACCGACGACCCAGCAGACGACACCGAGCGCGAGGATCGTCCAGCCGAGCGGTGACACCCATCGCAGGATGCCGGCAACCGGGCGCCAGACACCCTCGGTCTGGCCGGCCACCTGCTCGATCGAGCGGGTGAGCGGCGCGGTGATCTGCCGGATGCCGCGGGTGGTCGTCCCCGCTGCCGCCGCACCGGCACCGGCCGACGCTCCCCTGCGTGACGGCATACGGAAGCGGCCGCCCGGACGCGACGGCGCGGCCCCCTGGTCCTGCTGGGTCATGCGGTCCCCTTGCTTGCTTCTGCGGACGCCGCGGTCAGGCCGAGGCGCGCTCGGCCGGCGGCGCGATGTCGCCGAGGATCTGGTCGACACACTGCTCGACCGTCCTGCCCGCGAACTGCGCCTCCGCGTTGAGCAGGAGGCGGTGGCTGAGCACCGGCTCGGCGAGCAGCTTGATGTCGTCCGGGACGACGTAGGTGCGTCCCTGGCTGGCCGCCCACGTCTTCGCGCAGCGCACGTAGGCGAGGCAACCACGGACCGACAGGCCGAGCTTGAGGTTCGGGTGGCGGCGCGACTCCTCGGCGATCCGGCTGACGTAGCCGAGGATGGCCGGGTCGACGTGGACCTCGTCGGCGAGCTTGCTCATCTCGACGATGACGTTGCTGGCGATGAGCGGGCTCAGCGTCTTGGCGCGGTCACGCGTCTTGGCGTCGGCGAGGACGGCGATCGTCGCCTCGTGGTCGGGGTAGCCGACGCTCGCCTTCATGAGGAAGCGGTCGAGCTGCGCCTCGGGGAGGCGGTAGGTGCCGGCCTGCTCGATGGGGTTCTGCGTCGCGATGACCATGAACGGCTCGCCGACCGAGTGCGGCTTGCCGTCGATGGTGACGCGGCCCTCCTCCATGACCTCGAGCAGCGCCGACTGCGTCTTCGGCGAGGCGCGGTTGATCTCGTCGGCCAGCACGATGGTCGCGAAGATGGGACCCGGGTGGAACTCGAAGCTCTGCTTCGTCGGCTCGTAGATCGTGACGCCCGTGACGTCGCTCGGGAGCAGGTCGGGCGTGAACTGGATGCGGCTGTGGGTGCCCTGCACCGTCGCCGACAGGGCGCGGGCGAGCTGCGTCTTGCCGGTGCCCGGGAAGTCCTCGAGGAGCATGTGGCCCTCGGAGAGCAGGCAGGTGAGGGCCAGGCGCGTCACGTGCTGCTTGCCCAGGACGGCCTTCTCGATGTTGCCGACCAGCTGGTCGAAGGTGTGCGCGAACCAGGTGACCTGTTCCTGCGTGATGCGACCTGTGGTGGGGGTGGCCGTCATGGGTGTCCTTCTCCTGTCATGTGATTCATCGATCGTGGGGGTATGCCGTGTGGCTGGGTGGGAGCGCTGCCGCGTGTGTCCTGGCGTCAGCCCCAAGGGTTCTTGGTCGCCGAGTCCCGGCCGTTGGAGCCGGTGCAGGTCACGGTCACCGACTCGTTCGGGTAGCCGAGGAACTTCCCCGAGTTGTTGCGTCCGTTCGTGGGAGTGTGCGTGCCGGCCGACCCGTCGTCCGGTTGCGACCACCCGCTGATGGCGCAGCTGATCCGGCCCTCGAAGTTCTGCAGCTCGTAGCCGATGTGGTTGCAGTTCGTGCCGCACTCCTGGCCCTGGTAGGGGTCGAAGCAGCCGGTCGTGCCGCACGCGGTGCCCTTGTAGACGCTGACCACCTTCGGCTTCGGCTTCGGGTTCGTCGTACCGCTGACATACGCCGTCCACGGACCGGGGCCGGAGTCCTGGGCGAGGGCCCGGACGCGGATCTTGCGCGTCGCGGAGTACCCGATGTTGTCGAACGTCGTCGAGTGCGTGCCGGCGCCGACGGTGGTGTTGCGGTCGCCGTCGATCTCATAGCCCGTGATCGGGCGGCCCTCGGAGGGCGCCGTGCCCCACGTGAACGTGATGCTGTTGTCGTCGTGGGACTCGCGCAGGCCGGGCACGCCGTTCGTCGGGCCGTACGGGTGGAAGCTCACGCTGTTCGACCACGGCGAGCAGTTGCCGGCGACGTTGCAGGCCTGGATCTGCATGGACTGCGAGCTCGTGCCGAGGTCGGCGGCCTTGCCGCCCGAGCAGCCGCCCGAGCAGGCCCACGACCCGCTGCGACCCGCGGACGTGCGCCAGTTGACCGTGCCGTAGCCGCGCGAGCGCGAGTCACCGAGGGTGAATGACGCGTCGGCCGAGTAGTCCTTGCGCGGTGTCACGACCGACGTGAGGTTCGGCGTGCCGGGGATGCCGTCTGCGACGTAACCGGAGAAGTTCGCCTTGTCGGAGGTCGCCGGGCCACCGTTCGTCGCCGTGACGGTGTACTCGACCTTCTGCCCCTGGTAGGGGATCGTGTCGCTGGCCGTGCGCGACTCGCCGCCCGAGCGCGTCGCGATGAGGTTCCAGGTCCCTCCCTCCGTGCGCCGGTACACCTCGTACTTCGTGATCGGCGGGCCGTTGGGGTCGGTGGACGGCCACGAGACCGTGACCTGGGCGTTGGCTTCGCCGGGGGTTGCTGTCCGCGGGCTCAGCGTCGGGGCCGGTACGTTGGCCGGCTTGCCGAACGACTGCGCCTTGACGGTGGGACCGAACGGACCCCAGCCGGCGCCGTTCTTGGCCTGGACGCGGATGTTGTACGCGTCGTTGTTGACCAGGCCCAAGAGCACCTTGGTCAGGGCCGGGGCCTTGACCGGCACCGTGCTGCCCGACCCGGCGTTCGAGCCGATGTCGACGTACTGGACGCGGTAGTCGCTGACCTCGCTGCCCTCGTTGGCCGGCGCCGTCCAGTGGACGGTGAGCTTGCGGTCGCCCGGAACGACGTCGCTGATGACGGTCGCCTTCGGCTTGGTGTCGGGTCGGACCGTGTTGCTCTTCGGGCTCTCGTCGGACCAGCCGACGGCGTTCTGGGAGCGCACCGTGAAGGAGGAGTCCTTGCCGTTGGTCAGGCCGGTGATCGTGCACGGCGAGCTGGCGCAGATCTGGCGCGCCTCACCGCCGTTGGCGATGACCTCGTACTGCGAGATCGGCAGGCCGCCGTCGTAGGCCGGCGGGCGCCAGTCGACGCGGGCCGTGCTGCCGAGGACCCGGTCGGCGACGGCCACGGGCGCGCCGGTCGGATCCGGCTTGCTCCGGACCGTGACCGTGACCTGGCCCAGCGCGGCGGGGCGACCCGGCGCATCGAGGACCCGCAGCGACACCTTGGTGTCGTTGCGGGCCTTGTCCGAGGCGGAGACGGTCAGCTGGCAGCCGCTGGCCGACGCCGTGACACCGACGCCCGAGACCACCTGGCTCGCCTGGACCGAGCACTGTGGCGCGGTGAGCGGGCTGTCCAGGTACTGGGCGAGGTTCACCGTGCGGCTCGTGCCGGCGATGAGGCCCTCGACGAGCACCGGGCGCAGCGTGGCGATCGGGGGCGCGCTCGTGACACGGACCTTGATCTTGAACGTGTCGGCGCCGCCCTTGGCCTTGATGGCCACGGCGCCGGTCGTGCCCGCTTGCGCCGACGCCTGGGCCTTGAGGACGACCTGCCGACCGCCCCGACCGACCTGCGACAGGTCGACTCGGTCGGCGGCCGGGTCCCAGATCGCATCGTAGGCCGCGGTACCGGCGTCCAGGCCGTCGGGCAGCCACGCGTGGCACAGACGAGGGATGTCGAAGGTGCGCACCGGGCCGTCGGCCGCGAGGAGCACCTCGTGGTCCGGGCAGCGCAGGACGGGCACGTCGGGCCCGATCTGCACCGGCAGGGTGACGTAGGTGCTCTGGGCGGCCTTGTCGTTCGGGCCGGTGGCGTTGGTGACCTCGAGCATGAGGGCGGCCGGTCCGACGTAGCCGTTCGTCGAGGTCAGCGTCAGCTGGGTCGCGGACGTCACGTCGGACTGGAGGTTCTCAGTCGGCGAGGTGGACACGGTGTCGGGCGAGGTGACCGACACCTTGCCTCCCCGCGGGTCGATGACGTAGTCGTCGAGAGGGACCTTGACGGTCGAGTCGGCGCCCATCTTCACCGTCTTGCCCGCCACGACGTAGGGCTGGCCGTTGTTGCCGGCGGGGACGTAGATGAGAGCCATCGCCTGGGCACCGTCGGCGTCCTCGATGACGTAGGGCACGACGCGGGCCTGGGGACGCAGCTGGATGCGCAGCCTGCGGCCCTCGCGGGTGACGCCATCGCCGTAGAACTTGACGATCTTCAGCTGCGACTGGTTGCCGTCGAGGTCGCGGTCGTTGGCGAGCGCGTCGACGAGGATGGAGGTCTCGCCCGGCTTGGCCGTCCCCGTGTCGTCGACCGCCGTCGGCGGGTTGTTGAAGTCCTTCTGCCCGCGGACCGTCAGCGTCGACTTCGACGGATCGAAGAGGCCGTCGGTGATCCCGTAGGTCAGGACCTTCGCCGGGCCGACCTCGGGCACGACGACCTTGAAGGTGTCGTCCTTCTGGCGCTGGAACTGCTTGAGGACATCGGCGTCGTTGAGCGTCCCGAGGTCGACGAAGGAGACCGAGTCGCCGGCGGCGATGAGGTCGTTGGTCAGGACGTCGGCGCGCACCGTGCGGCCCGGCGCCGCGACGACGTCGTCCTCGACGGCCACTGGGGGCTGCGGGTCGCCCGGCTGGACGACACCGACGCGCACGAAGCCGTCGCTCGTCGCGCCGAACCGGTCGCGCAGCTGGTAGCGGATGACCTCGGTGCCGGCGCTGCGCGGGTAGGCCTCGTAGCGGACCCTCGCGGCGCCGAAGCCGACGACGCGGCCGAACTTGAGGTCGACCGGGCCGCTGTCGTCGCCGACGATGCCGCTGACGAAGGTGAGGTCGCCGTCGGGGTCGACGCCACTGGTCGGGACCGTGATCGAGAGGGTGTCACCGGCCGTGACGCTGGCGCTGAAGCTGCGCGCCTGCGGCGGCTGGTTGGGGTACTTCACGGCATCGGGCAGTGGGTTGATCGTCACCGTGATGCGGCCGGTCTGACCGCGCGGGCGCAGGCCCTCGGGATAGGTGGTGTACTCGAGGATCGCAGTCCTGGGGCCGGTCATCGGGGCGACCTCGGGGACGTAGCGCACCACGGTGCCCGAGGCGAAGGCCTGGCCGCCGCCCGACAGCACGCGCACCCCGGGAGCCAACCTGAGCGGGATGCCCTCGCTCATCGAGTCGTTGTCGAGCGCGGGGATCGTCACGGCGTCGCCGACCCGGACCGTGGCGACGTCGTCGACGACCGTCGGCAGGACCTTGTCCTTCGGTTCGGGCTTCTGGACGACGGACAGCTCGCCGACGGCGGTCTTCGTGCCGTCGGAGATGGTGTAGCGCACGGTGCCCTGCCGGGTCTCGTTGCCGGTGACCGGGGCGGTGGCCTGCACCCGTACCCAGCGCCCCTGGACGATCGAGGTTCGGAGCCAGGCCTGTGCGGACTCGACGCGCTGGACGACGAGGACGTCGCTGCGCGGACTGTAGTCGTTGGACAGGACGTCCGCGATGACCGGCGTCTGACCGCGGACGACAGCAGCGTCGGGCGTCGCGACCGGTGGGGCGTCGTTGTCCTTGTCAGGAAGGATGTCGACCCGGATGCGGCCGGTGGCGACACCGGCACCCACCTGCGCGGTGTACGTGACGACGGAGGTGCCGGGCGTCCCGCTGGTCACGGTGACGACGCCGGTGTCGAGGTTGGAGTCGATCTTCAGCTGGCCGGGACCACGGACGGCCTGTGCGAGGCGCATCCGTGCCTCGGGGTCGGTCGGGTCGGCGCCGGCGATGTCGTTGCCGAGGGGCTGGAGCTGGACGGGCTTGCCCGCGACCGCACGCACGACGTCCGGCTGGGTGCGCGGCCGGACCGGCTTCGTGTCGTCCTCGCTCAGCACGTCGAGGCTGACCGAGGACTGGGCGGTGCCGCCGCGGCCGTCGTCGACGACGTACTTCACGACCTGGTCGCCCTTCTGGCCCTGCGCCTTGATCGTCAGCGCGCCCGAGCCGTCGACGGCGGTGGTCTCGACGTCGACCGGGGACACCTGGATCGGGTCGTTCTCGACATCGCGCCAGTCGGCGACGACACCGACGCGGACGGAGCCGCCGGCGACGACCGGGTAGGACGACTTCGCGAGACGGGCCTGGCCGGGGCGCAGCTTCGGAGCCGAGTTGACGTCGTCGGTGACGATGCGGACGGTCACCTTCGCGGTGGCCCGGCCGTTCTTGGCCGTGGTGCCGTTGTTGACGGTGTAGCTGAACGAGAAGGCCTGGGCGCCGGGCTCGTCGGGCACCGTCACCTGGACGGTCTGCCCGTCGGCCGACGGCGTGGCCTGGATACCGGGGGTGTCGGGCTGGGTCACGTCACCGGGCGAGATCGCGAGGATCGAGCCCTGGCTGTCGGAGTCGTTGTCGAGGACGTGCAGCGTCGACGTGCGGCCGGGCCGCACCCGCAGGTTGTCGGGCTGCGCCTTCGGCGGAGTCCGGGTCTGCTGGTCGTCGAGGAGGTTCTCGTCCTTCTTCTTGTTCTTGTTGTCGGTCTGGGGCGGCGGGATGACCGAGTTCCAGTTGTCGATCTTGACCTTGTTGCGGTCGATGTCCCACACGTCGCCGGAGTCGAGGTCGTTGAGCACGATGAGTCCGCGGTTGACACGCAGCTTGACGCCGTCGGTGCGCACCCCCTTCTTCATCGCCCCGAGGTCGACCGTGTCGGCGTCCGTGGGCGAGCCGCAGTTGCGGCCGTAGTAGACGTTGGACGCTCCGGCCCATGCCGCGTGGACACAGTTCCCGAGACGGACCGGGCCTGAGAGGAGCAGCTGCCGGCCTGGAGCGGCCTGGCCCAGCTTGACGCCTCCCGTCGTCGGGCCGTCGCCGGTCAGCGACACCTGCGCCAGCTGTGCCTCGTCCTGGATGAGGACCGAGGCGGCGTCGGGACCCGGCTGCTGCAACGCAGCGAAGGCAGGGTTGCCCGGCTCGGCGTTGCCGACCGACAGCTGCTGCGGCTCGGAGAGGGCGTCCGAGTAGAGCTTGCCGGTGGTGGAGTCCCACACCACCCAGTGCGCGCCGACGGAAGTGACCTGCGCCGACTTCGAGGAGAACTTGAGCTCGGTCGTGGCCGGCTTGTCGAAGGCCGCGCCCTTGGGCTTGAGGACGGTGATGGTGCCCTTCTCGGCCGACAGCGCGTAGACGGTGCCGTCGACGCCGACCGCGACGGCGGCGTTGGCGCCGACCTTGCCGAGCGGCTTGGCCTGCGTCTGCAGGCCGTCGAGGCCGGCGATCCCGGACGGGTCCGCGATGCGCTGGGCGCGCAGCTCACCGGTGGCCGGGTCGATCATCGCGATGCTGCCGCCGCGGAGGTCGATGGGCGGGGGTGTGAAGACGCGGTTGCCGGTGGCCGTGCTCGCCTTGGGCAGCACCACGGCCTGCTCGGAGCGCAACGTGCCCTCGGACGGGTTGATGGGGATGACCTGATTGCTGGCCTTGGTGTAGCCGAGGACTGCCGCGCCGTCCTGGAACATGTCGAGCCCCGAGCTCGCGCCCACGTCGGCATAGACACCGGCGTCGAGCTGCCCCGCGGCCTTGTTGATGCGTCCGAAGCGGGACTGCTCTGAGTTGGTGACCCAGATGCCGCCGTCGTTGAGGTCGGCCTTGCGGACGATCTCGCCCTCGCTACGGGTCGCGAGCCAGACGAGCAGGCTCGCGACGAGGGCAACGACGACGGTGGAGATGACCCCGATCCGTCGCTTGGTGGCGGCGGTGCTCATGCGTTCCCCTGTTCGGCCGCGACCATCCGGTCGTCGGCCCTGTCCGCCGGAGCGTCGAGCAGCGCGAGGTCGTCCTCGGTGACGAGCTTGGTCGAGAGCGCGTGCTCGACGAGCCTGGCCTTGCGGTTGGTGGCGAGCTTGCCAACGCCGCCGTGCAGGCCGCGCGTGCCGGCGTCGGCGAGCTTCTGGCAGACGTTGTCGAGCTTGCGGTTGAAGCGGGTGAGGGTCCAGCCGAGCCGGTCGGCGGCGGCGGCCGAGGAGGGTATCTGGCTCGTACCCGCCTCACGCCGTCGCAGGAACGGCTCGCACAGCGCGACGACGAGCAGCTTCTGGTCCGGCGTGAACGACACGCGCCCGACGGTCGCCGCCCCCACCTCGTCGTCATCGGCCTCTGCCGGCGGGTCGGCGGTCACGGACGTGAAGGCGGGGCTCGCCACGTGGATCTCGAAGTCGTAGGTGGTCGGACCGGCGGTGAACCAGACGATGAGCTTGCGCATGGCGAGCGGGATCTTCGCGCCCGGGTTGAGCCAGGCCTGGAAGAGTCCCTGCTCGTCGGCCACCGTGGCGGTCAGGGTCGAGCCGGTGTTGGTGAGCCACCAGAAGCCGTTCTCGAAGGACACGACGAGGAAGGTGCGGTGCAGGTAGGGGTTGTCGTCCACCTCGACGTCGCCGGTCCGGCCGATCGTCAGCCCGGTGTCGGGCGAGACGGAGTGCTCCTCGCCGCAGAACACGACGGTCACCTTGCTGTGGATCAAGATCGGGTCCCCTAACCCTGTCTGCGCGCCCCTGTGTGCCAGCACCAGCGGCCGGCGGTGTCCAACGATGCGGCGTTACGGAAGTCTGTGGTGTTTTGGTGCTGTCTGCGTCGAGGGTGCCGTCCCGCCTGCGTCCTGTCCACCCGCCGGCATACTCACGGGGTTGCGCGCGTCGGACCCGTTGCGCGCCACGGACGGCCCGGCCGCCCTCACTGTGCGGTCTCGCACTGGACGTCGGACCCCGGCGAGGCCTGCCCGGACCGGACCACCTTGACCGTGGCGCAGACCTTCGTGCCCTTGGCTGCCTTGACGGTGTACGACCGCGTCGGCACCGAGACGAGCTTGGCGCGGTCGGGGTTCGAGGCGTCCGACGGCGTCGGCGCAACCCACACCCGGAAGGTGTCCTGCTTCGACGCCTGCGGGTAGTTCCACGTGAAACCGACAGTGCCCCGGCCGGAGCTCGCCGAGACGGTGGGTTTGTCGAACACGCTGTCGCCGATGGCGCTGTCGTCGCCCGGCATGGACACCGTCGTGCGGGGCAGGGCAGGGGCGGGCGGGGGGTCGTCGGCTCCCGGTCGAAGCACCAGGAAGAGCACCACCCCGACGAGGAGTGCGACGCCGGCGACCAGACCCCACACCACGGAGGGCCTCGTCAGCGGCGACGCCGCCGGGGCGGCGGCAGCAGGACTTCCCTGCGCCGCCGGGGAGCTCGCCGGCCGGCGGACAGTGGCCTGCTCGCCGGAGTCGACGTCCAGGGGGGCGGTCTGGCTCCCCAGCGCGTCGGTGACTGCGGCCGGGCGCACGGGCGCGGCAGACGGCATACGGCTCGGGCTCGGCATGGGGGCCGGTGACCAGCGTGGCGTGCCGGCCTCGGAGCGGCGGCGCGTCTCGTCGTCGAGCCCCGACGGCGACGGCGCGGCGGGCTGGGCCACGACCGTCTGCGGGGCCTTGATCCGGGTGCGGTCCTCGTCGTCGACCGCGCGCCCCGTCGGCGAGCCCTGCGTCTGGCTGACGAGCGTCGTGTGGCCCTGCTCGTCGAGCACGACGATCGGCGTGCGGTTCAGCCGCTGCTGCTGCTCGACCGCCTGGAGCGCGCGGGCGAGCTCGAGCGCGGACCCCGGACGGTGCGCGGGGTCCTTGGCCATCGCCTGCGACAGCAGCCGCTCTAGCCCGGCCGGCACGTCCTGCCGGCCCGTCGAAGGCGGCGCGGTGCTGCGGATCCGCGGCATCAACGCATACGCGGAGTTGTCCCCGCCGGGCACCTCGAAGGGTGAGCGGCCGACGAGCAGCTGCCACAGCGTCGCGGCGAGCGAGTAGACGTCGGAGCGCTCGTCGCCGTTGCTCTGGCCGTACAGCACCTCCGGTGGCGCCCACGGCACCGAGACGCCGACGTCGTCGGTGGTCTCGGCCTCGACGTCACCCTCGCGCGCGCCGCGGCCGGCGATGCCGAAGTCGGTCAGACCCGGGGCGCCGTACGCGCTGATGAGGACGTTCGCCGGCTTGATGTCGCGGTGCGTGATGTGGGCCCGATGGGCCGTCTCGACGGCACTGGCGAGCTGGATGCCGGTGCGCAGCACGTCCTCGACGGAGAAGCGCTCGGCCCGGGCGCGCATCGCGAGGTTGGGGGGCGGGTAGTACTTCATGACGAGGTAGGGACGGCCGTCGTCGGACGTGCCGGAACGGAAGACCTGCACGATGTAGGGGTGGTCGCCGAGGGCGGCCATGGTGTCGGCCTCCTCGACGAACTGCTGTCGCAGCGCGTCGGTCAGCCCCTCGGACTTGAGCACCTTGACCGCGACCGGCATACGCGGGCTCTGCTGCTCGTAGAGGAAGACGTCGGCATAGCCGCCGGAGCCCAGTGGCTGCACGAAGACGAGGCCCGGGATCTTCGGAGGCGCGCCCTTCTTCACGGCGCCGGCTCGAAGGTGAAGGAGACCTCGTCGGCCATCGACACCAGGGATCGCGGCTCGAGGACCTGCTGGTCGTTGGCCCGCAGGCGGACCGGGGGCTCGCCGGGCAGCGCAACCGTCGTGCCGTTCGTGGTCGCGAGGTCGCGGATGAGCACGTGCCAGCCCTCGAGGATGACCTCCACGTGGTTGCGGGACACGTCGCGCCCGGGGCTCGGGACCTTGACGACGTGCGGGCGGTCGTGGACGGCCAGCCCGTCGCCGAGCTTGGGAGCGCGGCCGAGCAGGACGCTGCGGTCGAGCGTCACGACGTCGCCGGTCGAGAGGCGAAGCACGCCGAGCGGCGGCCGCGGCATCGTGAACGGCTCCTGCGGCGGGATGCCGGAGCCGCAGACGCGGCAGCGGTCGCCGTGCGGCGGCGTCGGGTGCCCGGTGACGCAGAGCACCGCGAGCACGCTCGGCCCCGAGGGGGCGAGGTTCCGGGCGGCGTGGCGGGCCTCGAGCAGGGCGCTGCGGTCGACGGTGAGCTCCGTGTCGTCCTCCTCCCCCGGGGCGGCTGGCAGGGTGGGTCCAGGCGGCGAGATCGGTACCGCGAAGGTCGGCTCCGCCGCCTGGGGGTCGGCCGGGCGGGCCGCTGG
>NZ_JBYTCI010000033.1:0-36812 GCF_058790095.1 Terrabacter sp. FW104-15G4B
GTCTCGAGGTCTGCCGAGTCGGCCCTGCCCACCCACGCCAAGGTCCCGAGCCGCATCGCCGGACCGCGCCCCACCACCGGGGTGCCGTTCCTGCGACTCGTCCACGTCGAGCTGCGCAAGATGCTCGACACCCGCGCCGGTCGCTGGCTGATCATCGGCATCGGCGCGATCATCGCGGTGGCCCTGACGATCATGTTCTTCAACGAAGGCGGCCAGCACTCGTTCGCCGACTACCTGCAGGCCACGACGATGCCGATGGCGCTGATCCTGCCGGTCGTCGGCATCCTCGCCGTCACGTCCGAGTGGAGCCAGCGCACCGGCCTCGTGACCTTCGGGCTCGAGCCCCGCCGCATCCGCGTCGCCTGGGCGAAGACGCTGTCGGCGCTCTTCGTCGGCGTGTGCGCCTTCGCCGTGTCGCTCGTCCTCGCCGCGGTCGCCCACCAGGCCGCCATCACCTTCCGCGGCATCACCGGCGACTGGTCGATCGATGCGCTCGCGCTCCTCGGCGCCGGCGGCTACGTGCTGCTGGGTATCGCCCAGGGTGTCGGCTTCGGCATGCTTTTCAAGAACACGCCGGCCGCAGTTGTCGTCTTCTTCGTCCTGCCGACGGCCTGGTCCATCCTCGGCTCGATGGTCGCGTGGCTCAGGGACGCCGCCGTCTGGCTGGACCTGAACCAGACGATGAACCCGCTCTTCCAGGGATCGCTGACCGGTGCCCAGTGGGCCCACCTCGGCACCTCGGTCGCGGTCTGGGTCATCGCTCCGCTCGCGGTCGGGATCTGGCGCCTCACCCGCGCCGAGGTGAAGTAGCACCTCACCACGAACGAGAGGTATGCCGTGTGCCTGACGGGGGCGCACGGCATACCTCTTCGGGTCGTTGCCGACAGTCCTCACCAGGTCACCGCAGAGCGCGCGTCGTCGCGCTTACCGGGGGTTTCGCGACCATTGCGTCAGTTCCCGGGTTTGCCTGAGGGGCAAGCCCCGTCGCTCTAGCGTGGATGGGTCGGGGGATTACCGAAGAGGGAAGTCCATGATGACGAGAAGACACATTCGTCGTTTCGCAGCAGTCGGGTCCGTGGCGCTCGCCGCGGGCCTGGCAGGAATCAACTCCGGTGTGGCACAGACCAGCTCACACACCTGGCACGGCCCGAAGGTCATCGCCTCCGGGCTCCACAGCCCCCGCCAGCTGGCCTTCAGCCCGGGCGGCGCGCTCTACGTCGCGGAGGCGGGCCAGACCGGCGACACCGCCTGCCGCCCCAGCCCACTGGATCCGACCGGGACCGCCAAGGCCTGCGTCGGCCTCACGGGGTCGGTCGCCCGCATCGGCGCCGAGGGCTACGTCAAGCGCGTCGTCACCGGGCTCCCCTCCGTCGGGTCGCCCTCCGACGCGCTCGGACCTGCTGACCTCGTCTTCACCGGCAACCACACCTTCGCGCTCACCGTTGGCCTCGGTGGCTCCCCGGCGTACCGCGCCAGCTACGGCCCCAAGGGTGCACGGCTCGGCACGTTGCTCGAGGTGCAGCTGAAGCACCACGGCAAGGCACGAGTGACCAAGCTTGCCGACCTCGCCCGGTTCGAGGCCAGGCGCAACCCCGACGGGACAGACATCGACAGCGACCCGACCGGGCTGGCCCGATCTGGTCGGACGTTCGTCTACACCGACTCCGGGGGCAACTCCATCAACGCGGTCCGCAAGCACGTCTTCAACATCGCCGTGCTTCCTCCGGTTCCGACGACCGTGAAATCCCCCGCCGGGCCGCCGGCCGGGTTCTTGGCCGACTCCGTGCCGACCGATGTCGTCAAGGGGCCGGACGGGGCGTGGTACGTCTCGCAGCTCGTCGGCTTCCCGTTCGAGAAGGGCTCAGCGAAGATCTGGCGCATCGTGCCCGGTCACGCGCCGACGGCGTACGCCTCCGGCCTGACGAACGTGACGTCGCTGGCGTTCGACTGGCGAGGCCGCCTCTACGCGGTCGAGATCGCGGCGAACGGGCTGATCAGCGGGCCTCCCGGGTCGTTGCCTGTCGGTGCGCTGGTCCGCGTGCGGGCCGGATCGACCTCTCCCCAGGTCGTCGCGGGAGGGCTTGCCGCCCCCTACGGGCTGGCGCTTCGCGGACACGACGCCTACGTCACGACGAACAGCATCGTGACGAACGGCGGTCAGGTCGTGAAGATCCACCTCTGAGCGGGTGATGTCGACACCGCCGTGCCTCGTGGCCACCCCCTGCACCTCGCGGGGGTGGCCACCCGGCTCGCGCGGGCCCTGGGCGTCGGCAGCCACCCGGAGCCATGTCATGAGGTCGGCCCGGCTCGTCGCGGGGTCGATGCTGCTCGCCACGGTCCTGGCTGCTGGGTGCACGGCCAGTGGCACGAGGACCACAACGCCGACGTCCAGCCCACCGGCGGTGGACCCCTCGATCCCCGAGGTCTCGTTCACCTCCATCGACGCGGCTCCGTCGCCGCCGCTCACCGTGCCGCTCCGGTGGGCCGGAGAGGTGGCCAGGGTCGTCGTGACCAGGAAGGGCGTGGGTCATGCCTTCCGCAACGTGCCGGGCGAGCCCGTCGCAGCGGGGCGCACCTACACGGTGGAGGTGGCCTGCGCGGCCGGCCGGCCGTCAGCCGGCACGAGCTATGCCGTCTCCGACGCGGCGCCCGGTACGTGGGGGCGCGGCGAGCCGCTCTACTCCCGGCTGTTCCCGTGCGACGGCAATGTCCAGCGGACCGTCCACCTCGGGCTCCCGGCGGGACGCGTCCAGGTCGACGTGCGTGACCTTCCCGCGGACGCCGTCACGGCATACGCCGTCATCCGCCCCGAGTGAACGGGGCCGCCAGTCCCGCTGAAGGATCTCGGTCGTGGTGGGCGTGGCCGCGCGGATAGGCTGGCCCGCGTGATCGACATCAAGCTCGTGCGCGAGGAACCCGACCGGGTCCGCGCCTCGCAACAGGCCCGTGGAGAGGACCCGGGGATCGTGGACGCGATCCTGGCTGCAGACGAGCGCCGTCGATCGTCCCTCGGCGAGTTCGAGAAGCTGCGCGCAGAGCAGAAGACCGTCAGCAAGTCGGTCGGTGCCGCGATGGGCGCCTTCCAGAAGGCGAAGAAGTCGGGCGCCGCCGAGGCCGACCACCTCGAGAAGGTGGCGCACGAGGCGCGCGCGCACGCCGGCAAGCTGAGCGAGCAGGTCAAGTCGCTCGAGAGCGACGCCGACGAGGCCGGGGCTGATCTCGAGCGCCTGCTGCGCCGGGTCGGTAACGTGATCATCGACGGCGTGCCCGTCGGTGGCGAGGACGACTATGTCGTGCTCGAAACGGTCGGTGCCGCAAGGGATTTCGCGGCCGAGGGCTTCGAGCCGCTCGACCACCTCGCGCTCGGCGAGAAGCTCGGGGCCATCGACATGGAGCGCGGCGCCAAGGTCGGTGGTGCGCGCTTCTACTACCTCACCGGGGTCGGCGCGCTGCTGGAGCTGGCCCTGCTCAACATGGCGATGGCCCAGGCCGCCGCGTCCGGTTTCACGCCGATGATCACGCCGACGCTCGCGCGCCCCGAGGTGATGATCGGCGCCGGCTTCATGGACGCGCACGCCGACGAGGTCTACCGCCTGGAGGCCGACGACCTCTACCTCACCGGCACCTCGGAGGTCGCGCTCGCCGGCTACCACGCCGACGAGATCATCGACCTCTCGAACGGCCCGAAAAGGTATGCCGGGTGGTCGGCC
Organism: Terrabacter sp. FW104-15G4B; assembly: GCF_058790095.1. Taxonomy (NCBI): domain Bacteria; kingdom Bacillati; phylum Actinomycetota; class Actinomycetes; order Micrococcales; family Intrasporangiaceae; genus Terrabacter; species Terrabacter sp. FW104-15G4B. The sequence goes on from NZ_JBYTCI010000033.1 coordinate 3,711, forward strand.
TGCTACCGTCGCGAGGCCGGGTCGCACGGCAAGGACACCCGCGGCATCATCCGCGTGCACCAGTTCCACAAGGTCGAGATGTTCAGCTACTGCCGTCCCGAGGACGCCGAAGCCGAGCACCAGCGCCTGCTCGCGTGGGAGCGCGAGATGCTCGGCAAGATCGAGGTGCCCTACCGCATCATCGACACCGCGGCCGGTGACCTCGGCGGGCCGGCGGCCCGCAAGTTCGACTGCGAGGCGTGGGTGCCGACCCAGGGCAAGTACCGCGAGCTCACCTCGACGTCGAACTGCACGACGTACCAAGCGCGCCGACTGAACACCCGTGAGCGCGACCCGAACGGCTCGGGCACCCGCGCCGTGGCGACGCTCAACGGCACGCTCGGCACGACCCGCTGGCTCGTCGCCATCCTCGAGAACCACCAGCAGCCGGATGGCTCGGTCGTCGTTCCGGAGGCCCTGCGCCCCTTCCTGGGCATGGACGTCCTGAAGCCCCTCGGCTGAGTCCGCAGTCCGCAGTCCGCAGTTCGCGTCAGCGCTCGTCGAGCATGACGTCGATGGAGTAGGCAGAGGCGCGGTAACAGTGGTCGCCGTACTCCACGGGCATGCCGGTGGGGTCGAAGGCGCTGCGCGTCATCGTCAGCACCGGCTCGCCGCCCTTCATCGCCAGGTGCCGGCGCTCGGCGGCCGTCGGCATCCGGGCGCCGATCGTCTGGTGCGCGACCGAGGGCTTGACCCCGCGGGCCCGCAGCAGGGCGTAGAGGCCGTCGGTCTCGAGCTCCCCGCGGGTGAGGTCGGTGTGCGGCGGCAGCAGCCAGTTGCGCAGGATCGCCAGCGGTGCGTCCCCGGCGAGTCGGAGCCTCTCGATGGCCAGCAGCTCGCACTCGGCGGGCAGGTCGAGGGCCGCGGCCACCGTCTCGTCGATGACGCGGGCGTGCGAGAGCAGAACGGTGCGTGGGCGGCTGCCGGCGCGGTCGAGGTCGTCCCACAGGCTCGTCAGCTCGGCCCTGCGGTGGATCCTGCGGTTGGCTACGGTCGTGCCGAGGCCACGCCGTCGCAGCAGGAGGCCCTGGGTGACGAGCTCCTGGATGGCCTGGCGCACCGTGGGGCGTGACAGCCCAAGCCGCTCGGCGAGGGCGACCTCGTTCTCGAAGGGGTCGCCGGGCTGGAGCGAGCCCGAGGTGATCGCGGCGGCGAGCTGCTCGGCGAGCTGGTGGTAGAGCGGGACCGGCGAGGACCGGTCGATCACGACGCCCACCTGCTTGGCCATGGCGGGATCCTAGCGGCGCAGCCACGAGGTAGTCAGCATGTCCTGACATTTGCTTGACAGTGAGGTCGGCAAGCGGCAAGGCTGTCGGGGACACGGGACCCGCGGTCGCGCCCATCGGCGCCGCCGCGCACGACGACGGACGGGCGGCATCGATGAGGATCGGTCTGGCTTCACGCACGTGGTGGCCGGGGACCGCCGCTCGCCCTGCACCGTCGACGACGCCTTGAAGGCGTTCCGCATCGCGGAGGCGTGCGAGCGCTCCCGCACCGAGGGGCGCCCCGTGCGCCTGGAGGAGATCGAGAGCCGATGAGCACCAGACCCGACGACCCCGAGGGCCGGACCGCCAGCCGACGGGCCGGCTCCGACATCGTCCCTCCGCTCGACGAGCGCATCGCGGGCGCCCCGATCTCGTGGGGCGTGTGCGAGGTTCCTGGCTGGGGTTGGCAGTACGACTCCGCCACCGTCCTCGCGGAGATGGCCGAATGCGGCTTGTCCGCAACGGAGTTCGGACCTGAAGGCTTCCTCCCGGACGATCCGTCCGCCAAGAGGAACACCTTGGCCGCACACGACCTCCAGGCAGTCGGGCAGTTCGTACCCGTGGTGCTGCACGACCCGGACCACGACCCGCGGCCTGGCCTGGAGCGGGCGCTCGAGGGGCTCGTCGCGGCGGGAGCCTCGACCGTCGTGCTCGCTGCAGCCTCGGGCGCCGAGGGCTATGACGAGCGGCCCGAGCTGGACGACGCCGCCTGGGCCACACTCCTGCGCCACCTCGACGAGCTGGCCGACGCCGTGCGCGCCCACGGCCTCACCCCGACCCTGCACCCGCACGTCGGCACCGTGGTCGAGTCGGGGACCGAGGTGGAGCGGGTGCTCGCCGGGTCCTCGATCGGGCTCTGCCTCGACACCGGTCACCTGCTCATCGGTGGTGGCGACCCGGTGGCGCTCGCCGTCGCGCACCCCGAGCGAATCGGGCACGTGCACCTCAAGGACGTCCGGCTCGACCGGGCGCGCCGCGTCCGGTCCGGTGAGGTCACCTACACCGAGGCCGTCGCCGGCGGGATGTACGTGCCGCTCGGGCAGGGCGACGTCAACGTGACCACCATCGTCACGGCCCTCGAGGACGCCGGGTACGCCGGGTGGTACGTCCTGGAGCAGGACACCGTGCTGCCGGGCCGGCCCGAGGGCGAAGGCCCGAAGGGTGACGTCATCGAGAGCATCAACCACCTGCTCGGCATCGCGGCCCAGCGATCCGGGGTGGGCATCTGATGGACGCGACGGAGGCGTCGAGCGCGACGGGCGTGACGGGCAGCACTGGCAGCCATGCGTTCGACCGCCGGCAAGCCCGCGGTCGAGGGTCAGAGCCGGCGCAGGTCAGTACTCGCCCTTGATGACGAAGTAGGAACCGCGGATGGTGCCGGCCAGCTTGGACTTCTGCCGTGCGAACTTGAAGCGCGTGGCGAGCTCCTCGGGGACGTCCATCCCGTCGGAGAGCTTGAACCCCACGGCGCGCTTCCCGGTCGGCTCGATCGAGTACATCACGTTGACCGAGAGTCCCGACTCGTAGAAGACGTACGCCATCCGGGTCCCGTCGACCTCGAACGACGTCGCCTCCAACGGTTTGGACGCGATGACGAGGTCGCGCTCCTCCTCGAGGATGCGATGCACCCACTCGACGACCTCTGTCGCATCTGACGCAGGTTCGACGGTGAAGACGTGGGAGTACTTGTTGCGGAGGTACCGAGCCTCGTTCGCCCTGAGCCCGGCGAGGGCGTCCGAGACGGGTGACGACTCCAGCCCCACGGTGGACACGTCCTGGAAGTCGACGGCATACGGCATACGTACCTCCCGGTCAGGACATCTCGACGCCACCGTAGTGGGCGTCGCCACCTCAACGGCCGGATACGTCCGATCGCGAGCGTCAGAATGCGCGAGGTCGTCGTCGCGACCAGGGTCGGCGACCTCGGAACGGAGGGCGAGGCAGTGGAGGCTCGTATGCACCTGGTGCCCCTGATCGTCGGCGTCGGGCTGGTTGCCTCCGTCGCCTGGGTGTTGGGCGACGCCCGCGCCCGGGCCAGCGCGGGGCATCCCGTTGCCGTCTGTATCGGGAGCCTCCGCATCGAGCAGCCGGAGGTGTGGGCGGGTGCGTGTCTGCTGCTCTGGGTGGTGTTCTTCCCGCTCTATCTCAGGGCACGCTCGGAAAGCTGACCTCGGGCGCTGGAATCACCTTCGCGCAACGCGCGTCGCTCGGAAGGCGCTCAGGCGTGATGATGTCCCGGACGCCCTCGGTAGCTCTCGATGGCGACCAGGGCGATCCCGACAGCGATCACCCCGATCCAGAGACCCGCCGCGCCGACGCCGGCGACGAGAAGGACTGCCCCGGAGAGCAAGAGAACCAGGCCGATCCAGATCAAGGGTTGCCTCATGGTGACCACCCTTTCGATGCTTCTTCTTCCGGGGTCTCGCTCGCCGACACTGGGCAACAGAGGCCTTCGTCCCGGTCAGCTGGCGCCGAGGTACCAGATGGCAGAGGTCAGCACCGCGCCGACGATCAGGGCGAAGAGCAGGCCGCCGGCCACGGGGAGGAACCAGCCAGGCGCGCGCCTCGACCGGACTGCGACCGCCTTGACGACCAACGCACCGATGACGGCGCAGCCGAGGACGCCGTGCACGATGGTTCGCGTCGGCACGGGCTCTCCGCCCGAGAACGTGCCGGTCTCCAGGCCCAGCGCCCAGAGGCAGTGGTAGGCGACGACGACGATGAGCAGGACCGCGGCCACGCCGGAGGTCCGGTGTGCGGTTGCGACCCAGGACGGCGCCGGGGTGCCGAGCTTGCCGTACATCCAGAGCGCACCGACGAGCTGGAGCACGGCGAGCACTCCGATCACCACGGAGAGTACGACCTTCATGTCGATGACGGTGTGGAAGCCGAAGGTGGTCGTCCCGGCGAGCGTCGGGTCGTGCACCTTGCCGAAGACGCCGACGAGCAGCGCGACCACCGCTCCTGCAGCGAACCCGGTCAGGGGGACGGTCATGCTCCTCGGCGACGTGCTGTCTGCCATTGCCTCAGGATGCTCCTGACCCGGGCCGCCCGTGAGTGGAACGCCTACGCCGACAGCCGCTCAGCAGTCGAACACCGACCAGCAGATGTCGTTGCGCAGACGCTCGTCGTCGAGCACGAGGTCACGGATCGCCGCCGGCAGCTGGTCACGCTGCCACTGGCACTCGAGTCGCGCGGCGGGCGTGCTGTGCTCCTTCGGCACCGCCGCGCTCGCGGCCTTGATCGCGTACGCGGCGGCGCCGAGCTCGTGCGCGGCGACGTGTGCGACGGCCCCCGCCTGGCCAGCGGCGTAGGCGGCATGGCGGGCCGCGCCACCTAGGTCCCGTGCGGCGCCCATGGCGTGACCCCCGGCCGCGCGTGCCTGCATCATCATCACCTCGCCACGGACCCAGGCGCGCGCATGTTCGATGGCTTGACGGGGTCGTGGGTCGTCCGGCTGGGCCGACTCGAACAGGTGCAGGACGTGCTCGGCGCAGGTCGCCGCCCACAGCGCCATCAGGTGATGGTCCGAGTCGGTGAGGGTCCCGCCGCGACGGATGGTCACGAAGCGTGGGTCTCGAACCTTGGGGAGGATCATGCTGCGGCGCTCCTTCGACTCGCACCCGGTAACACCACAGGTCAACACCACCGGGCAGCAGGGCCAGAGCTGGGTTCCCAACGTAGCGTCGTCTCTTGGCCGAGGCCGAGGCCGAGGCCGAGGCGGCCCTTCTTGTACGCGCGGACGGAGTGGGCGCTCTTGTCACCGATCGCTGCCACCATGCAGACATGGCTCCCTCGATCGAGGCCAGGACCACGTGGGCGCAGGCTCTGGCCTGGCGAATGAACCGACACCTTCTCGAGCCCCTCGGGTCGGCGTCGGCGGCAGACGTCGTACGCCGGCTCGGTGCTGTCCTGTCCATGGACGAGTCGCTCGCTGATCTCGCCGTGAGCACTCGGAGCACGATCGCGCGTCCCGGCGACCTCGGGTGGGCCTTGGCGGAAGGCGCGGTCATCAAGGCGTTCGCCTTTCGCGGGTCGATGCACTACCTCTCACCCGAGGACGGCGGCATCTACCTCGCGCTTCGGTCAGCCGGCAGGCAGTGGGAGCTGCCGAGCTGGGTGGAGTACTACCGCCTCACGCCGCAGGACTGGCCAGACTTCCGAGCGGCGGTGCGCGATGCGCTGGGCGACGGCCCCTTGACCATCGCCGAGCTCGGTGCCGCACTGACGAGACACCGCGCGTACCGGCACCTCCAGTCGGTCTTCGACGGAGGTGCAGGCACGCTGGTCAAGCCGTTGACCTGGCAGGGCGACATGAGCTTCGGCCCACCACGTGACGGACAGCATACTTTTCAGCGCCTTGACACCAACCCGCGGTGGTCAGGCATCCCCGACCTCGACGACGCGGGTCCGCGCGCCGTCACGGCATACCTGGAGGCGTACGGGCCGGCGACACCGGGACACCTCCACTACTGGCTCGGCGACGGCCTCAGCGCTGGCCGCAAGCGACTCGACGGATGGATCTCAGGACTCGGTGACCAGTTGGCCCGGATCGACGTCGAAGGCACGACCGCCTTCGTCAGGCACGAGGACGCCGACTCCCTCCTGGCCGCCCAGCCATCGGATGCCGTCCGCCTGCTTCCCGGACACGACCAGTGGGTGATGGGCCCGGGCACCAAGGACGTCCACGTCACCCCGCCACCGCTCCGCGACGCCATGACGCGCAAGGCCAACCCGGTGATCGCCGGTGGTGTCGTCCGCGGGACGTGGGCGCGCAAGGGCGGCAGGCTCGAGATCGCCTGGCACGGCGAGCGAGGCGTGCCCGACGAAGCCATCGAGCAAGAGGTAGCCCGCCTCGAACGCATCATCGGGACGGAGCTTGGAGCGAGAGGGTGAGTCAGCGGCCGAGCTCGCCGCGGTCGCTCCCCGACACATCCGAACAGGCCTTCCGTGTCACGAGCGAGGAGGTCACCCGGCCACCAAGGAGGCGAACAGCTCGCCGTACTGGATGAGGTGACGGTCGCCGAGGAACTCCCGGCCCACCCGCTCGTGGGCGCTGGCGCCGAGCCGCGCGCGACGTTCCGGGTCCCCGAAGAGGTCCGCAGCGAGGCCGGCGAACCGGTCCAGGTCCCGAGGGTCCTCGAGCAGGACGCCGCTGACGTCGTCCTCGATCTGGTCGATGATGCCACCAACGGCCGAGGCGACGACGGGGCGCTTCTTCCACATCGGCTCGGTGACGGTCAGACCGAAGCCCTCCATCAGGCTCTTCTGCACGACGACGGTCGCATGTCGCTGCAGCGCGTTGACCAGGTGGGCGTTCTCGTCGACGTCGTCCATGGGAAGGCGGCACAGGTGCACACGGCCTCGTTTCCACGGGGGGAGCGCGGCGCGTAGCTCCCGGCACTCTCCGAGCACCTGGGCACCCTCGGGGTCGTCAGTGACCCCATCCACGTTCGGGCCCACGAGCAGCAGGTGCGCGCCTTCCGGGAAGAGGTCCAGGTGGTCGGTGAAGCCGGTGAGCACACCGGCCATGTCCTTCAGCCGGTCCCAGCGGCTGACCTGCAGCATCACCTCTGCCTCCGAGGGCAGCGGTCGGTCCTCGTCCAGCAGCAATCCGTGGTGGGAGCGGACCGCTCCGGGCGAGCCATCGCGGCGGGTGAAGCCGAGAGTTCCGTCGCCCGTGAGGCTCTCGACGAGGCCGGCCTGCTGCAGGGCCCCCCGGATGGAGTGCGTCGTCACCTTCGCGTTCTTCGCACTGAACGGGTCGAGCGACGGGGGGATGACCGACACCATCTGGGTCGGCAGCCAGGGCGGCACGTACTCCTTCCGCGAGAAGACGTACGCGTCGGCGACCTCGACGAACGGCCGCAGGAACGCCCAGCCGCGGTCCGTGTGCTCGTTGACCCGGTCGGTTCCGATGTGGCAGCGCCAGATGATGTGCGCGCCTCGTTCCCTGAGCGCACCTGCCATGCCGGCAGTCTGCGGATCGTGCAGCAGGACGATGTCCCCGGCACGGACCCGGTGCTGCCACCCCTCGAGGTTTCGGGCCGCGACCTCCCTGTAGTGGTCCAGCTCGGCTGCGCCGAGCGGGCCCTCCTCCCCAGGGAAGCCGTGGAGCAGGTTGTGCAGCCGCTTGGTCAGGGTGAAGAAGCGATCGTCGCCCGCGAGGACGAACCATCGCGTCTCGATGCCGGCGCCTCGACCGTAGGCCACCAGCGTCTGGAGCATCTCGGCCACGCCGCCACCACGCTCGGTGGAGCTGACGTTCCACACCGTGCGGCCCGCCAGTACGCGTTGCGTCCGGTCAGCCGCAGCGTGCAGGAGCGCGACCCGTTCGGGTGGGAGCACCAGACCGAACCGGCCGAGGGGTACGGCACTCACCGCCACCTCGCGCATACCTCATCCTCCCGCACGCCGTCCCCGTCTCGGCCGTTCCGCCCCGAACTGGGGCCGCTGACCGTTCGACGTCGACGTCGACGTCGACGTCGCCGCACCGCAGCCGTTGAAGGACCGGGGGATCGGGTAGTGCGGAGCATGCCGGTCGTTCACGGCGACGGCGGGAGCCGATGCGGCATCCCTCGGAGAGGGAGACCTGCCTCGGACACTCGAGCCGGATGGCAGCGCACGCACCGCCACGGGTGGTGGTGGAAGGCACTCCTGGCCGGAGCCGCTCTCTGGGCGGTCACCATCGCCGTCACCCTCGCGACGCAGAACACCAACCTCATTCCCACCCTGATCCTGCTGGGCAGCTTCCCGTGCCCTTCAGCGTCGTCATGTTCAGCACCGAGCGCCTCACCGTCGTCCTCCTCGTGGTGGGCAGGTCGGTGGTGCCCAAGACCGCCCGCCAAGGGGCCCTTCTCGGCGCGTGCGTCGGTGGCGGCTTCGCCGCCTTCGAGTCCGCCGGCTACGCCTTCAACTCGGCCCCTCGAGAACGGCTTCATCCGACCAGGCACGAATGCGGCACTCTTCTCCCTCTCGTCCGACTTCTACCTCGCCGGCCTCGTCACCGTCTCCGTGCTCGGCTTCGCCGGACTGCGGAGAGTCCTTGCCCGGCATGGGAATTCGGAGTAGGAGCCCGGCGTTGGAGGCGCCCACACCGCATTCCTCTCCTATCCGTCACCTTCTGCGGTTGCGGCCTTCGACGCGACGGGGGCGGCTACGTTCGAAAGGCACTGGCACGGGTTCGACCGTGACACCAGTCCCGACGAAGGAGTCAGACATGTATGGACGTGTGGTCATCTACAGCCACAGCGAGGACAAGGACGAGCTCGAGGCCAAGGCTCGCGCCGGGGTCATCCCCATCGTCACGAGCGCACCGGGATACATCTCGTACGGGGTGATGTTCCACGACGACGAAGTGGTGTCCGTGAGCCAGTGGGACTCCGAAGCCCACGCCAAGGACGCCGACGCCGCCCTCGGCGCCTGGGTGAAGGCCAACACGACAATGAAGAGTGAGCAGCGGTACACGGGTGACTTCTCGTGGCTTGAGCTCGCCTCGAGCTAGCTCGTCGGGCTACCTTCTGGCCGGCGCAGCTCCATCCGGCGCTCCGGGGGCTCGCCAGCCGGCCAGCCCTCGGGGACTCCCATGTCGACGAAGCCTGCTCGCTCATACGACTTCCGCGCGCGAGCGTTGTCGCTGCGAACCATCAGGTAGGTCGTGCGGTCCTGCTCAGCGGCCCAGCTCGCCACCGCGTCGATGAGCTGCCTGGAAACCGCCGTGCCTCGGGCCATGGGAGCCACCCACATGGAGATGAGCTCGACCCAGCTCTCCCCGACCAGCTGTCCGCTGACCGTCCCGACCACCGTCGTCTCGTCGTGCGCCAGCAGTGTCAGCGGAACCTGCGTCAGACGTGACCGCCAACGCTCAGCCGGAGCATCGACCCAGTCGTCATGTCGCGAGCCGAACACCGCCGGCGACTCCGACAACGACGCCAGCCGCACCTCCCGGAACCGCTCCCAGTCCGACGGCCCGATCTGCGTGATGTCCACCGGTCGAACCTAGACGAGGAACGGGGACGTCCGCGAGCTTCACACGACCGGCGCACCCACCGGGTCATCCCCGTGGTGCTGCTGACGCGCCGCTGACGCCAGGAGGGCTGCGCGCCCGAGCGGGCCGGCACCCGGCGGGAGAGGCCTCGCGTTGTGGGCGCGGCGCACTACGGTCGGGTCATGTCAGAGAAGCTCTCCCGCCAGGCCGCCTCCGACGCGTTGCCCACGTGGCGGTTCCTGCTCCAGCGTCTGCACCTGACCGTGCGAGCGCCGGACGTCGCGACGGCCTACGCCTTCGTCGCTCGGGTCGCCGCGGTGGCGGCGCCACTCGGCCGCCAGCCCGACATCGACGTCCGGGCTGACGTCGTGCACCTCGCCGTGTCGACCGAGCCGGCCGGTGGGGTCACCGAGGACGACGTCGCGCTGGGCCGGGCCATCGACGCCGTCGTGGCGGAGATGGGGCTGGCGTCCGAGCCCGGTTCGCTGACCGTGCTGGAGATCGCCATCGACGCTCTGGACATCGACGCGGTGCGCCCCTTCTGGGACGCCGTGCTGGGCTGGGACGTCGTTGCACGCAACGACCTGCAGGACCGCCTCCGGATGGGTCCTGCCGTCTGGTTCCAGCAGATGGACGAGCCTCGGCCGCAACGTAATCGGATCCACCTCGACGTCACGGTGGCCCACGACGAGGCCGCCGGCCGGATCGAGCGCGCCCTCGCCGTCGGCGGGCACCTCGTGTCAGACGCCGCGGCACCGGCGTTCTGGATCCTCGCCGATCCCGAGGGCAACGAGGCCTGCGTCTGCACGTGGCAGGGCCGCGACCCCGTCAGCACCGACTGACGGTGCCGAGCGCCTTACAGCCGTGGCCCTCCCGCGGTGTCGTCGAGCGGACCCCGCTCAGTCGACCAGCGCGTCCCCGACGGCGAGGGCGACCAGGTCGGCCACCTCATCGGCATGCGTGAAGAGGTTGTTGTGGGAGCCGCCGAGCAGCGAGGTGCGCACGGTCGGGGCGAGCACTGCAGAGGTCGCGAGCAGGTCGAGCCACTCGACCGGCGTGTAGGAGTCGTCGACGCCCGACGTGACGGTGACGGGTACCCGCAGTCGCCTGATCCGCTCCTCGGGGGCGTCGCGCAGGCCCGAGTGGAGAATGCGGGGGATCGCCGTCCCGCCGCGAAGGAGCTCGGCCGGGTCGAGCTCGTCCGGCCGGTCGTGACGGTAGGCCAGCGGTGTGGCGGCTGCGAGCCCCAGCAGGCGGCGCTGCCGGGGCGCGAAGGTGGGGCCGGCCATCACGAGGGAGAGGGACCGTCGTGCGCCGAGGGCGAGGGCCGCGGTGAGGGCGGCCTGCGCACCGGTCGAGTGCCCGAGCACCACGACGGGCCGGTCGGTGGCCTGCCCCTCCACCCAGCGCGCGGTCGCCAGCCCGATGGCGTGGACGTTCGGCGGCGTCGGACACGCCCGGTCCGAGCCGAAGCCCGGCAGGTCGAGCACCGTGCAGGCGATGCCTCGCGCGACGAGCGCGCGCGCGGTCGCGAGCGTGTAGAACGTGAGGCCCAGACCGGGCACGACGACGACAAGGGGGCCGGTGCATGGCAAGCCGTCGCCCACCGCGAGGGACCGCACTTCCCGACCACGTACGGTGGTGAGCCGTTCGTGCACGTCGGCGCCGAGGCGTCGGCCCCTCACGAGGCTCTCCTGACCGTCGCGGTTCCCACGTCGGCGACTGTAGATCGCGCCACGGACAGGAACCAGTCCATGGCAGCGTGTCGCCTGCCGGACTCGCGTTTGCCGCGTATGCCGTCACGGACGCGGGTGCGCCCGCACCCCGAGCGCGCCGGCGGTGCAAACCAACTCAGCTCCTGGCGGCGCGGGCGTCGAGCAGGCGCCGGGACTCCTCCACCTGGGGCGGCAGGAGCCGTCGCGCACGCACCGCTGCCGGGAGCCTCGGCAGCGCTTCGACGAGACCGCGAGCTCCCTTGCGGGTGTGACAGATTCGCCAGGCAGTACGCGCAACCTCTCGCCACGGGCGACGCATCACCGCGGTCAGCAGCAGGTTGCGCGCGATCACGACCGGGCGCCCCGGCCGGTCCCGGGCCTGCGAGGGCACGTGACGTGCCACGACCTCGGGCACATAGCAGAGCGACCACCCCAGGGCGGCGAGGTCGAGCGCGAGGCGCTCCTCCTCGCCGGGGAAGAAGACGACGGGGTCGAAGCCTCCGGCCTGCAGGAAGGCCGAGCGCCGCACGACGGCGCCGCAGGCGATGAAGCCGAGCACGCGCACCCCCGGCTCACCGGCCTGCGCACCGAGCGCCGACTCGGCCATGTCCTCGCAGACCGGCTCGAGCCTCTGCGCCTCGCCGACCAGGATGCGCGCCGCGACGAGGCCGACGCGCGGATTGGCATCGAGCAGGTCGGCGGCGCGCTCGAGCGCCCCCGGCTCCCACCACGAGTCGTCGTCGGCGAAGGCGACGTACGGAGTGTCGACCGATTGGACGCCGACGTTGCGGGCGACAGCACCGGCGTTGCGCGCCAGCCGGACCACGGTGACCTCGGGGAACGCCTCGGCGACGAGGTCGGGGGTCGAGTCGTGCGACCCGTTGTCGACGAGGACGACCGGTGCCGGGCGATGGCGCGGCAGCGTCTCGCGCAGGTCGTCCCAGCGGTCACGCGTCGCGATGATGACGCTGACGCGGGGCCCGGTCCCCGTCGTCACGTCGTGCCCGCGACGACGTCGGCGAAGGCGACGTCCCAGTCGCGCAGGAAGCGCTGCAGGTCGAAGCGCTGCAGGGCGTGGGTCCGGGCCTGCTTGCCGACGGCTCGCGCGAGGTCGACGTCCTGGCACAGCTCGAGCATCGCGGAGGCCAGCTCCTCCGGCTTCGTGCTGACGCAGCCGGTGCCCGGCGGGACCGCGATCGCGCTCTCGGTGCTCGCCACCACGACGACCGGCATCCCGAGCATCATCGCCTCGATGAGCGACAGGCCGAGGGACGTCCACCGGTTGGGGTGGAGGTAGACCCGCCGCCGCGCCATCTCGGTGTGCAGCTGCTCCTGGTCGAGCCCCTCGACGGTCCTGAGGTCGGGCGGCGCATCGGCCTCCTGCCGCAGCCGATGGGCGTCGATGCCGAAGACGTCCATCGGCTGGTGGCGCCCGAGTCGCAGCACGAGGTCCGTGCCGACGGCGCGGCCGCGGCGGACCGGCTCGTTGACGACGACGGCCGCCCGGGCCAGCTCGCCCGTGAAGCGGTGGCCCGGGTCGGGGACGCCGTGCTCGATCACCTGGACCGGCGCCGCGCCGTTGTCCCACAGCAGGGCGTTGAAGTGCGTGACGTGCACGACCGGTATGCGGCTCTGCTCGGCCATCGGGTGCCGGTCGAAGGGGACCCTGCCCCCGGGCACGTTGTGCTCGAGGTAGATGGCCGGCAGGTCCTGTCCGGGCGTCCGCCCCGTCCACTCGCGCACGAGGTCGAGCTCGTGGGGGCGCTGCAGCACGACGAGGTCGAGCTCCTCCTTCCGCAGGTCCTCCGGGGAAACCTCTCGGACGCTGTTCGGCCAGTCCCAGGACTGCGCCCTGCCCACGCCGTCCGGTCCGCGCCCGGGGACGACGGGCACGACATAGTCATGGTCGCCCTGGACGAAGCCGGTGGTCCACGAGCCGTGGACGTGCCAGATCAGGATCCGCACAGGTCCTCACCCCGCCCTGCGGGCGGCGGCATCGACCCGTTCCCCGGGCTCGCCGCGACCCAGGGCGTACAGACGCCAGCCGGCTCGCGTCCACGGTCGCGGGTCGAGCACGAGCCGGCCGTCCACGACGACGCGTCGTGCCACGACCCGGCCCAGCTCCACGGGGTCGAGGGCCCTGAACTCCTCCCACTCGGTCAGGACGAGGGTCAGCTCCGCTCCGGCGCACGCCGACTCGACCGTCTCGCAGGCCCGCAGGTCCGGCCGGCCGGCGAGGTGGCGTCCCGCCTCGGGGTCGTAGACGCGGACGTCCGCGCCGAGGGCGGCGAGCGACGTCGCGACTGCCAGGGCGGGTGAGTCCCGCACGTCGTCGGAGTCGGCCTTGAACGCGGCTCCGAGGGCGGCGATCGTGCGGTCCCTGGGTCTGCCGTCCAGCAGCCGGCTCGCCAGGTCGACGGTGCGTTGGCGTTGGTGGGTGTTGACCTCGTCGACGGCTCCGAAGAGCTGCGCCGCGGTGTCGACGCCGAGCTCCGCTGCCCGGGAGGAGAAGGCGCGCAGGTCCTTGGGCAGGCAACCGCCGCCGAAGCCGATGCCCGGGGAGAGGTAGCGCGACCCGATCCGCGAGTCGAGGCCGAGAATCTGGGTCAGCCGCTCGATGTCGGCGTCTGCCGCCTCGCACACCTCGGCGAGGACGTTGACCACCGAGATCCGGCTTGCCAGCATCGCGTTCGCCGAGGCCTTGGCGAGCTCCGCGGTCTGCAGGTCGGTGCGCACGACGGGCACGCCGTCGGCCGCCACGAGGCAGTACACGGCGCGCAGGCGTGCCTCGGCTGCATCCGAGCCCACGCCGAGGACGATGCGGTCGGGCCGCAGCGAGTCCTCGACCGCGTGGCCCTCACGGAGGAACTCCGGGTTCCAGGCGACCTCCACCTGGAGGCCGGGCGGCCCCAGCTCATCGACGCGCTCCTGGACCCGCGCCGCCGTGCCGACGGGCACGGTCGACTTGCCGACGAGGAGGGCTCCCCGGCGCAGGTGCGGAGCGATCGCCTCGACCGCGGCCCAGAGCGCGCCCAGGTCGGCGCCGTCGCCGCCGTCGAGCTGTGGTGTGCCGACGCAGAGGAAGTGCACGTCCGCCTCGGCTGCCGCGGCGGCGTCGGTGCTGAACCTCAGCCGTCCTGAGCCGACTCCCTCCTGCAGGAGGGCGGCGAACCCCGGCTCATGGAAGGGCGCGACCCCCTTGGCGAGCTGCTCCACGCGCCGCGGGTCGACGTCGATGCCGACGACGTCGTGCCCCCATCGCGCGAGCGCGACCGCATGGGTCGCGCCGAGGTAGCCGGTTCCCAGCACTGAGATGAGCACGCAGGACTCTTTCCCGGAGAGCCGGTCGCCAAACGCGGAGCCTCGCAACCAAGCGCAAACAGGCGCCCCAAGGGTCTTACAGGCCCGAAGGTCGCCTCAAAGCATGTGAATTCACGCACCGAGAAGCACTTCTCCGTCGAGAAGCGGTTTGACGCGCCGAGAAGTGGGCACCGCTTCTCCGAGACACCAATGCCGGCATCGGAGGTCACGTGAAGGTCCTAGGCATCAACGCGCTGTTCCACGACCCCGCCGCCGCCCTCGTCGTCGACGGCGCCACCGTGGCAGCCCTCGAGGAGGAGCGGCTCTCACGCCGCAAGCACGGTCACCGCCCCGTCCCGTTCGCCGCCTGGGAACTGCCTGAACTGTCTGCACGGTGGTGCCTCGAGAGCGCGGCGATCGAGGCGTCCGACCTCGATGCCGTTGCGTACTCGTACGATCCGGCCCTCGCCGAGCCGGCCGAGCAGCTGGGCCTGCACGACCCGTGGGACCACCTGCGGCAGACGTATGCCACGCGCGCACCGAGCTTCATCGCGAGCGCGCTGCCGGGCCTGGACCCCGCCCGCGTGCGGTTCGTGCCGCATCACGTGGCCCACGGCGCCTCCGCCGCGCTGGCAGGCCCGGCGGGCGAGACCGACGTGCTGGTGCTCGACGGGCGAGGTGAGTGCGGCAGCCACCTCGCCGGGCACTACGCCGACGGTCAGCTGAAGACGTATGCGGCACAGCGCCTTCCGCACTCGCTCGGTCTGCTCTACGAGGACGTCACCGAGCACCTCGGGTTCCTCCGCAGCAGCGACGAGTACAAGGTCATGGCGCTTGCTTCCTATGGCAAGCCGCGATTCGCCGACGTGCTGCGTCGATCGGTGACGACGACGCCCGACGGCGGCTTCCGCACCGAGCCGTTGGAGTGGTCCGCGCTCGCACTGGCTCGGCGCTCGAGCGACCCCTGGACGGCGGAGCACGCGGACCTCGCGGCCAGCGTGCAGCTCCGCCTCGAGGAGGTGCTCCTCGAGCTCGCCGGGTGGCTGCACGACCGCACCGGCGCGCAGCGGCTCGCGCTCGCCGGGGGCGTCGCGCTCAACTGCGTGGCGAACTCCCGCCTGCACTCCGACGGTCCCTACGAGGACGTGTGGGTGCAGCCGGCTGCCGGGGATGCCGGCACGGCCCTCGGTGCCGCGCTCACCGTCGCCACCGACCTCGGTGACCGGTGCGAACCGATGCCCGGCGCCGACCTCGGGCGCTCCTGGGACGACGACGAGCTCGAGGCCGTCCTGCGCACGGCACGCTTGCCCTACGAGCGTCCGCGCGACGTGGCGCGGGAGGTCGCGACGTGCCTCGCCGCCGACGGCATCGTCGCGTGGTTCCAGGGTCGCAGCGAGTACGGCCCTCGCGCCCTCGGCCACCGGTCCCTGCTCGCGCATCCGGGACGAGCCGAGAACCTTGAGAGGCTCAACGACGTCAAGGGCCGCGAGCAGTTCCGTCCCGTCGCACCCATGGTGCGGGCCGAGCGGGCGGCGCAGATCTTCGGCCGTGGACCGCTGCCGTCGCCGTACATGCTCTTCGTCCACGACGTCGACCCCGCCTGGCGCGACCGCATCCCTGCCGTCGTCCACGTCGACGGCACGGCCCGGGTACAGACCGTCGACGCGCAGCAGGAGCCGCTCGTGGCGCGGATGCTCGCCGCCTTCGAGGAGCTGACCGACCTCCCCGTCGTCGTCAACACGAGCCTCAACACCGCGGGTCGCCCCATGGTCGACAGCCCCCGTGACGCCCTCGAGTGCTTCGGCTCCGCGCCGGTGGACCTCCTCGCGCTCGGACCCTTCGTCGTGAGGCGGCCCGGGGCATGACCGCGAAGGCCTCGGAGCAGCCGGTCACGACGGTCGTCATCCCGACGGTCGGCCGCGACAGCCTCCTGACGTTGCTGGAGCGCCTCGCCGAGCAGTCGACGCCGGTCTGCGCAACTGTGCTCCTCGTGGACGACCGGCACCCTGCCGGGACGCTCGCGCCGCCGGCCTGGCTGGACGACCTGCCCTTCGACACGACGGTGCTCAGCAGCGGCGGTCAGGGTCCCGCCGCGGCCCGCAACCTCGGGTGGAGGCACGCCCGCACCCCGTGGGTCTCCTTCCTCGACGACGACGTGCTTCCCCAGATCACTTGGTATGCCGATCTGCTCGCCGACCTCGACGCCGCGGACGCCGACATGGTCGGCAGCCAGGGCAACGTCCACGTGCCGGTGCCGACGGACCGCAGGCCCACCGACTGGGAGCGCTCGACCGCCGGCCTGGAAGGGGCGCGCTGGATCACCGCGGACCTCTCCTACCGCCGGTGGGCGCTCGCGGCGGTCGGTGGCTTCGACGAGCGCTTCCCGCGTGCCTACCGCGAGGACGTCGACCTCGGCCTGCGCGTCACGGCGTCCGGGGGGCGCATCGACTGGGGCCGCCGTCAGGTGCTGCACCCCGTGCGTCCGGCCGACCGGTGGGTCAGCGTGCGACGCCAGGCCGGCAACGTCGACGACGTCCTCATGGACCGCCTGCACGGGCCCGACTGGCGCGAGCGCGCCCAGGCACCGCGCGGACGGCTTCGCCTGCACGCCGCCACCGTGGCAGCGGGCGTGCTGGCAGCGACCGCCACCCTGGCCGGGCAGCGACGCGCGGCGCGTGTCGCCGGCCTCACGTGGGCGGCCCTGACGGCCCAGTTCGCCGCGGCCCGGGTGCGCCCCGGGCCTCCCGACGCCGACGAGATCGCCACGATGTGCGTCACGAGCGTGGCCATCCCGTTCGCAGCGGTGGCGTATGCCGTCCGCGGCCGCGTCGAGCACCGTCACCCAGCCCCGTGGTCCGGTCCGCCCGACCTCGTGCTCTTCGACCGCGACGGCACCATCGTGCACGACGTCCCCTACAACTCCGACCCGCAGGCCGTCCGACCCGTCGAAGGCGCCCGTGAGTCGCTGGACCGCTTGCGGCACAACGGAATCCGTGTCGGAGTCGTGACAAACCAGTCCGGTGTGGCACGGGGACTCATCGGCCCCGACGCCCTCGAGGGCGTCAACGCCCGCGTCCAGGAACTGCTCGGGCCCTTCGACGTCTGGTGTCAGTGCCTGCACGCCCCGGAGGAGGGGTGCGCCTGCCGCAAGCCGCAGCCGGGGCTCGTCCTCGAGGCGTGCGCACGGCTGGGCGTCGACCCGGACCGGACGGTCGTCGTCGGCGACATCGGCGGAGACGTCGCGGCGGCCCGGGCCGCGGGAGCCACCGGGGTGCTCGTCCCGAACGTCGCCACCCGCGAGCAGGAGGTCACCGCGGCGCCTGTCGTCCGGACCGACCTCGGCTCGGTCGTCGACGACCTGCTGGGGGGTCGCTGGTGAGCCACGTGCTGGTCGTGCGACTCGACAACGCCGGCGACGTGCTGCTCGCAGGACCGGCCGTGCGCGCCGTCGCGGCCGGCGCCGACCGGGTCACGCTGCTCTGCGGTCCGCGCGGCGCCGACGCAGGCCGGCTGCTGCCCGGCGTCGACGAGGTCGTGCAGTGGTGCTGCCCCTGGATCGACCCCTCCCCGCCGCCTGTGGTGCCCGAGGACACGGACGAGCTCGTCGCCATGGTCGGGTCCCTCGCGCCCGACCGCGCCCTCGTGCTCACCTCCTTCCACCAGTCCCCGCTGCCCACGGCCCTGCTCCTGCGCCTGGCGGGAGTGCCCTGGGTCGGCGCCATCAGCGACGACTACCCGGGCAGCCTGATCGACCTGCGCCACCGGGTGCCCGACGGGCTGCACGAGGTCGAGCGCGGCCAGTCCCTGGCCGAGGCGGCCGGCTACCCCCGACCTGCCGACGACGACGGGCTGCTCGCGGTGCGCCCGCAGCCGAGCACGCGGGCGCCGTGGCGGGGAGTCTTCGTCGTGCTGCACCCGGGTGCGTCCGTGCCGGCGCGAGCGTGGCCCCCACACCGGTGGGCGGAGCTCGCCGGGACGCTGGCCGAGCGCGGTCACCGTGTCGCCGTCACGGGCGCCCCCGCCGAGCGAGCGATGACCGCCGAGGTCGCGACGGCATACGCAGGGGGCGGCGTCGTCGACCTCGGTGGTCGCACGTCGCTGGCGGAGCTCGCGGGCGTCCTGGCGGCCGCATCGGTCGTCGTGGCCGCCAACACCGGCCCCGCCCACCTTGCCGCTGCCGTCGGGACCCCGGTCGTTTCGCTCTTCGCACCGACGGTTCCCTATGAGCGCTGGCGGCCGTGGGGTGTCCCGGTGGTCGCGCTCGGGCGCGGCGACGCGCCCTGCCGAGGTACGCGCGTCACCGAGTGCCCCTTCCCCGGCCATCCGTGCCTGACCGACGTGACCGCAGCCGACGCGGCCCGGGCCGTCGAGGCGCTCATCCCCAGACCGCACACGACCCCGTCATGGAGCGGCTCGCGTGACGCTGCCGCGCTCGTCCCGACCGTCCCAGGAGGAAGCAGATGAGGATCGCCATGGTGTCCGAGCACGCCAACCCACTGGCGCTGCTCGGCGGCGCCGACGCCGGTGGCCAGAACGTGCACGTCGGCGCCCTGTCGGCGCAGCTTGCGGCCCGCGGGCACGACGTCACCGTCTACAGCCGCCGGACCGCGCCGGACGTGCCCGACCGCGTGCGCACCCCCGACGGCTACGTCGTCGAGCACGTCCCCGTGGGGCCACCCGAGGACGTGCCCAAGGACGAGCTGCTGCCCCACATGCCGGCCTTCGCCCGTTACCTCGAGAGCCGCTGGCACGAGCAGCCCGTCGACATCGTCCACGCCCACTTCTGGATGAGCGGCGTGGCCAGCACCCGCGCGGCACGGCACGTCGACGTGCCCGTCGTGCAGACCTTCCACGCGTTGGGCACCGTCAAACGACGCCAGCAGGGCGACCGCGACACGAGCCCGCCCGAGCGGCTCGGCATCGAGCGTCGCCTCTGCCGCCAGGTCGACCACGTCGTGGCCACCTGCTCCGACGAGGTCGAGGAGCTGGGGGCCATGGGCCTGCCCGCGCACCGCGCGACCATCGTCCCCTGCGGCGTGGACACCGACCTCTTCCGGCCGTATGCCGTCACGCCGCGACCGCGCCCGACGCTGCTGTCCATCGGGCGGCTCGTCGAGCGCAAGGGGGTGGGCAACGCCATCGAGGCGCTGGCCGACGTGCCCGACGTGGACCTCGTCGTCGCAGGCGGACCCGAACCGGCGCACCTCGACGGCGACCCGGAGATCCGGCGCCTGCGCGAGGTCGCCCACCGGTTCGGCGTGACCGAGCGGGTCCGCTTCCTCGGCGGCGTCGGCCGCGCCGACGTCCCGCGCCTGATGAACGAGGCCGACGTCGTGGTGACGGTGCCGTGGTACGAGCCGTTCGGCATCGTTCCCGTCGAGGCCATGGCGTGCGGGCGGCCCGTCGTCGGGTCGGCCGTCGGTGGCCTGCTCGACACCGTGCTGCCCGGGCTGACCGGCGAGCTCGTGCCGCCACGTCGCCCGGACTGGATCGCCGCAGCCGTGCGCCGGCTCGTCGACGACCCCGACCGTCGGGCCGCCTACGGTCGCGCCGGGCGGGACCGCGCCGTGGCCCTCTACCGCTGGTCCTGCGTGGCCGAGGCCACCGAGGACGTCTACGCCCGAGTCATCGCGGCTTCGTCGCGAGGGTCGGTGGCACGGTGAACCCCGACCGGACGACCTTCACGCCGTGCGACCACGAGCACCTGGCAGCGCTCGTCACCGCGGCCAGCACCTTCAGCCCGTGCGTCGAGCTGGCGGACCAGTGGGGCAGCCGGCTCGCAGCGGTGCTCGAGTCCGGCGGTCGCCTGCTCGCGGCCGGCAACGGCGGCAGCGCCGCCCAGGCGCAGCACCTGACGGCCGAGCTCGTCGGCCGCTACCGCCTCGACCGCCGGCCGTTCTCGGCGATCTGCCTCAGCTCCGAGACCTCCACCCTGACAGCCGTGGTCAACGACTACCCGCCGGAGGAGCTCTTCGCCCGCCAGGTCGAGGCGCACGGGCGCGAAGGTGACGTCCTGGTGCTCCTGTCGACGAGTGGTCGCAGCCCCAACGTCGTCGAGGCGGCCCGTCGCGGGCGCGAGGCGGGCCTGACCGTCTGGGCACTGACCGGGCCGGCGCCCAACCCGCTCGCCGAGGTCGCCACCGAGGCGCTGACCGTCGACGCGGAGTTCACCGCGACGGTCCAGGAGCTGCACCTCGTCGCCGTCCACATCCTCTGCGCGGGCCTCGACCGCGCCCTCGGGGTGCTGCCCGCCCGGACCACGGAGGACGTCTCGTCCGTGAGGAGACCCGCATGAGAGGGGCGCTCGTGGTCATCGGTGACGCCCTGCTCGACGTCGATGTCGAGGGGCACGCCGGCCGGCTCTGCCCCGACGCGCCCGTGCCGGTGCTCGACGACCTTGTCGAGCGGGCCCGGCCCGGCGGGGCGGCGCTCGCCGCAGCCCTGGCGCACCACGAGGGCGTGGAGGTCGTGCTCGTCACCGCGCTCGGCGACGACGAGGCCGCCGACCGGCTGCAGCACGTGCTGGACGGCGTCCACGTCATCGGTCTCGATGCCCGCGGAGCCACGCCCGTCAAGCGCCGCATCAGGGCCGACGGGCAGTCCCTCGCCCGGCTCGACTCCGGCGGGGCACCAGGCCGGGTCGCGGCCGCACCGCCGCAGGCGCTCGAGGCCGTTCGCCGTGCCGGTGCGGTCCTCGTGTCGGACTATGGGCGCGGCACGGTCGAGGCCGACGGCATACGCGAGGTGCTCGCTGCCGTGGCCGCCGACGTGCCGCTCGTCTGGGACCCCCACCCGCGTGGCGGTGAACCGGTGCCCGGTGCCCGCGTCGTCACCCCTAACGCCGACGAGGCCGCGGTCCTGGCCGCGCGCCTCGGCGTCGAGGAGGGCGGCCCGCGCGACTCCCTCGTCGCCGTCCGCCGTCGCGCGGAAGCCCTGTCGCGGGCATGGCGCGCACACGGCGTTGCCGTGACGCTCGGCGCGCGAGGGGCCCTGCTGACCTACGGCTCCGGCACCCCGGTGCTCGTGCCGGCCCCCGACGTCCGGTGCGTCGACGCCTGCGGGGCCGGCGACCGGCTGGCGTCGGCGGCAGCGGTCGCGCTCGGCTCCGGGTCGGTGATCGCCGACGCCGTCGCGGACGGCGTGCGGCGCGCGGCCGAGTACGTGGCGGCGGGCGGCCCAGCCGTGCTGGACGCGAAGGGAGCGGGTTCGTCTGCCTGGCAGGCGCTGGACGACAGGCGCGGCGGCACGGGTACCAGCCCTGTGCGGACTGGCCTCGCGTCCGGCTCGGCGGGGGAGCGCGTGCCGACCGTCGTCGCGACCGGCGGCTGCTTCGACCTGCTGCACACCGGCCACATCGAGACGCTGCGAGCGGCCCGGGCCCTCGGCGACCGGCTCGTCGTGTGCCTCAACTCCGACGCGTCGGTCCGACGGCTCAAGGGCGAGGGGCGTCCCATCGTCCCGGAGACGGACCGCGCGCGGGTGCTGCTGGCACTCGAGTGCGTGGACGAGGTGGTTCTCTTCGACGAGGACACCCCCGTCGAGGTGCTGCGGCGGGTGCGACCGAACATCTGGACCAAGGGCGGCGACTACGCGGGTGCCGACGTGCCCGAGCTCGCCGTGCTGGAGGAGTGGGACGGGCAGGCGGTCGTGCTGCCCTACCTGGAGGGACGTTCCACGACGGCCCTGGTCGAGGCGGCATCCGGGCAGGGCGCCCGGCCGCCGGCAGGAGCGGCTGCGGCCGCGCGAACCGAGAGGAGTGACGGATGACGACGTCGACGTTGGGCACGGTGCTGGTGACCGGCGGGTCCTCGGGGCTCGGGGCCGCCGTGGCGCGGGCCGTGGCGCAGGAGGGCGGGCGGCCGCTCGTCATCGACCGGCAGGCGCCCGAGCCGGGCAGCATCGACGTGGCGCAAGGCGACGTCGGCATCGTGGACCTCGTGGACGCACGAGCGGCCGAAGCCACCGTGCGCGAGCTCGTCGAGCGGGCCGGGGGCCTGGACGCCGTCGTGACGTGCGCCGGCACCGACGCGTGCGGCCGTTTCGACGAGGTCGACGCCGCTCGGTGGGACCGGGTCGTTCAGGTCAATCTCATCGGCACGGCCGCGGTGGTCCGCGCTGCGCTGCCCTGGCTGCTGGACAGCGGCGGGCGGGTGGTCACCGTCGCCTCGACCCTCGGCCTGCGCGTGCTCAGCGACGCGACGGCCTACTGCGCGTCGAAGTTCGGCGTCATCGGCTTCTCGCGGGCCCTGGCCATCGAGACCCAGGGGCGGCTCGGCGTCACCACGCTCGTGCCCGGCGGCATGCAGACGGCGTTTTTCGACGGCCGGGACGAGCAGTACCGGCCGGGCCCGGACGCGAAGCTCAACCGACCCGAGGACGTCGCTGCCACAGTCCTGTTCGCGCTTCGCCAGCCGCCCGGCTGCGAAGTGCGGGAGCTCGTCGTCACCCCATCCGTCGAGGGGTCCTGGCCCTGAGGCGCCAGGTCCTCGTCCTGCGCGCCCTCGGGCTCGGGGACGTGCTCACCGCGGTGCCGGCGCTGCGGGCCATCCGCCGCGCCCTGCCCGACCACGAGGTCGTCCTTGCGGCGCCGGCTGCCTTCGCCGATCTCGTCGTCGGGCCGGACCTCGTGGACCGGGTGCTGCCCACTGCGGAGCTGGCTCCGGTGGCGTGGAAGGGGTCGCCGCCGGACGTGGCCGTGAACCTGCACGGGTGCGGTCCGGACACCCACCGGCTGCTCTTGGACCTCCGTCCGGGTCGGCTGGTCGCCTTCGGATGTCCGGCAGCAGGCGTCGCCGGGCCGGAGTGGCGGCCGGGTGAGCAGGAGGTGCGTCGCTGGTGCCGGCTCCTCGACGAGGTGGGGTGGCCAGCAGACCCGACGCAGCTGCTCCTGCCCGCCCCGGGGGTCGCCAGCCTCGCGCCGGGCGCCGTGATCGTGCATCCGGGTGCCGCCAGTCCCTCCCGCCGCTGGCCGGTCGACCGCTTCGCCGCCGTGGCCGCCTGGGCCTGCGAGCTGGGGCACCGCGTCGTCGTCACGGGGTCACCCGAGGAGGTCGGCGTGGCTCGGGAGGTGGCGCGGCGCAGCGGTCTGCCGGTCGACGCCGTGCTCGCCGGGCGGACCGACCTGCCCGCCCTCTCCGCGCTCGTGGCCGAGGCGCGGCTGGTCCTGTGCGGGGACACGGGGATCGCGCACCTCGCCTCCGCCCACGGCACGCCCTCCGTCGTGCTCTTCGGCCCGGTGCCACCCGCGGAGTGGGGCCCGCCGACGGCCGGACCGCACACGGTCCTCTGGCACGGCGCGGCACGCGCCGCAGCCGGAGGTCGCGGCGACCCGCACGGCGCAGCCATCGACCCGGCCCTGCTCGACACGAGCGTCGAGGAGGTGGCGGAAGCGGTGGCACGGCGGCTTCGTGACGCCGAGCCGAGCGGGCGACCGCAGACGCAGCGGGTCAGCTGATGGCCGACGACTTGGCCACCGGCTCGGCGGAGGAGCGCAGCTGCTCCTCGAACCACTCGAGGGTGCGGCGCAGCCCCTCCTCGATACCGACTTCCGGCCGCCAGCCGAGCAGCTCGACGGCGCGGGAGGTGTCCGGCCGGCGCACCTTCGGGTCGTCCTCGGGGAGGTCGACGAAGGTGATCGGCGAGCGCGAGCCGGCCAGACGGCATACGGTTCGAGCAAGCTCGAGCACCGTGACCTCCCGGGTGCCTCCGAGGTTGACCGGGCCCGGGTGGCCGCTGGCGGCCAGCGCGCAGAGGCCGGCGGTCGTGTCGCTGACGAAGCACAGCGAGCGCGTCTGGCTGCCGTCCCCCGCGACGGTGATGGGTTCGCCCTTCAGGGCCTGTGTCATGAAGGCGGGGATCATCCGCCCGTCGTCGGTGCGCATGCCGGGGCCGTAGGTGTTGAAGATGCGGGCGATCCCGGTGTCGACGCCCCGACTCGTGCGGTAGGCGGTCGTGAGCGCCTCGGCGAAGCGCTTGGACTCGTCGTAGACGCTGCGGGGTCCCACCGGGTTGACGTTGCCCCAGTAGCTCTCCGGCTGCGGGTGCACGAGCGGGTCGCCGTAGACCTCCGAGGTCGAGGCGAGCACGAACCGGGCACCGTTGGTCTGCGCGAGGTCGAGGGCGTGCATCGTGCCGAGACTGCCGACCAGCATGGTCTCGACGGGCAGGGCGGCGTAGTGCACCGGTGAGGCCGGCGAGGCCAGGTGCATCACCTGGTCGACGGGGCCCGGCACGTCGAGCACCTGAGTCACGTCGGCCTGCACGAAGGTGAAGGCCGGGTCGCTCTCGAGCTCCTCGACGACCGACGGGCTGCCGGTGACGAAGTTGTCGACGGCGACCACCTCGCAGCCGTCGGCGAGCAGCCGGCGGCACAACCACCCGCCGAGGAAGCCGGCGCCGCCCGTGACGACGACCCGTCGTGGTCGGTGCCCGGAGCGGGGGCCTCCCGTGCTGGTGACGCCTGCCGTGCCGTTGCTTGCTCCGTTGACCGTGGCTCCACCTGCGCCGACCGCGTCTTCCTGCACGCCGATCGCGTACCCGGCACCTGTGGCGGCAAACGGCCCGCCCTTCCATCCGGGGCCTCGGCAGGTAAGGGTGGGGCATGGCAACCGACACCGACACCACCTTCGACGTCATCGTCATCGGACTCGGCCCGGGCGGCGAGCACGTGGCTGGCACCCTCGCCGAGCGCGGCCTGCGCGTCCTCGGCATCGACCATGGTCTCGTCGGCGGGGAGTGTCCCTACTGGGGCTGCATCCCGTCGAAGATGATGCTCCGCGCCGCGGATGCGCTCGCCGAGGCACGCCGCGTGGACGACCTCGCCGGCACCGTCGGCGACGTCCGGCCGGACTGGTCCGTCGTCGCCACGCGGATCCGTGAGGAGGCCACCGACAACTGGGACGACCGCGCCGCCGTCGAGCGCCTCACCGGCAAGGGCGCGACCTTCGTCCGCGGCACCAGCCGCGTCGCCGGGCCCGGCCGCGTCGAGGTCGACGGCACCACCTACACCGCCACGAACGGGATCGTCGTCAACCCCGGGACGACGCCGTCGATCCCGCCCATCGAGGGCCTGGCCGACACCCCGTACTGGACCAACCACGAGTTCATCGAGGCTGCCGAGCTGCCCGCGTCGCTCATCGTCCTGGGCGGCGGTGCCATCGGCTGCGAGCTGAGCCAGGTGATGGCCCGCTTCGGGGCCGAGGTGACGATCGTCGAGGCCGCCGACCGCATCCTCTCCCTCGAGGAGCCGGAGGCATCGGAGAAGCTGCACGCCGCGCTCGAGGCCGACGGCATCACGGTGCACGTGGGTGTGAGCGCCGAGAAGGTGGCCCATGACGGATCCGCCTTCACTGTCACGCTCGCGGACGGGTCGACCGTGACCGGGGAACGGTTGCTCGTCGCGACCGGGCGCCGGGCCGATCCCGCAGCCGTCGGGCTCGACACGGTCGGCGTCGGGAAGGACTCCCGCAACGCGCCGATCGACGACCGCTGCCGCGTCGCCGACGGCGTGTGGGCCATCGGCGACCTCACCGGCAAGGGCGCGTTCACGCACGTCTCGATGTACCAGGCCGGCATCGTCATCCGTGACGTCCTCGGCGATGACGGGCCGCCGGCGGAGTATGCCGCCCTCCCGCGCGTCACCTTCACCGATCCCGAGATCGGTGCCGTCGGGATGACGGAGCAGCAGGCCCGCGAGAAGCTCGGCAACGTCCAGGTCGGCGTCACCCCGCTGGGCGAGACGACGCGGGGCTGGATCGCCAAGGCCGATGGCCTCATCAAGCTCGTCGCCGATCCCGACCGGGGCGTCCTCGTCGGCGCCACGACCATGGGCCCCGCCGGGGGAGAGGTGCTCGGCGCGCTCGCGGTCGCGGTGCACGGCCAGGTGCCGATCGAGCGGCTGCGTTCGATGATCTACGCCTACCCGACCCTGCACCGCGGCATCGAGGACGCGCTCGGCCGGCTCGCCTGACGGCATACCGAATCCCTCGCTGCTGCGTCAGTGAACCGCCCAGCGGGTCAGTGACGTAGGGCGAGCCGGGTGAGCGCCGCTGTCCGCCACGACAGTGACCCGCCCAGCGGGTCACTGTCTCAGCGACCTTCGAGTGACAGCGGGATGGCGGATCGGCGGCGCGCGGGCGACCGGCGCCCGGGGCCGCATCGACGCGCCACGCCGGGGGATACGGTGAGCGCATGGCCCAGCGACTGCTCGCCCTCGACCTCGACGGCACCACGCTCAACCACATGGGGGAGCTCTCCGACCGCGTCCGTGACGCCGTTCGTGCCCTGCCCGACGACGTCGCCGTCGTCATCGCGACGGGCCGCTCCATCATCGCCACAACGCCGATCCTCGAGGCGCTCGAGCTGCGCCAGGGCTACGCCGTCTGCTCCAACGGGGCACTCACGCTCCGGCTCGACCCGTCGTCCGCGGAGGGCTACTCGATCATCGACATGGTGACCTTCGACCCGCGGGCGGTGCTCGAGAAGATGCGGGTCGCCCTCCCGGACGCGCTGATCGCCGTCGAGGAGCCGGGTGTCGGCTTCAAGGTGAGCAGGCACTTCCCGGACGGTGAGCTGATGGGCCACTCGCGCGAGGTCGGCTGGGAAGAGCTCATCGCGCACCCGGTCACCCGTGTCACGCTCCGCCAGCCGGAGGCGACGGCCGAGGAGTTCATGGAGCTGGTGGAGCGCGCGGGTCTGCACGGGGTCTCGTATGCCGTGGGCTGGTCCGCCTGGCTCGACATCAACCCCGAGGGGGTGTCCAAGGCGAGCGCCCTCGAGCTGGTCCGGCGGCAGCTGCGCGTGGAGCCGACGCACACCATCGCCTGCGGCGACCAGCGCAACGACCTCGAGATGCTGCACTGGGCGGCCTGGGGCGTCGCCATGGGCAACGCTCCCGACCAGGTGAAGGCGGTCGCAGACGAGGTGGCCGGCCACGTCGACGACGACGGGCTGGTGCCGATCCTCCAGGACGTGGCGCGGGCCGCCCGCGACGGGGTTCGTTTCCGCGACGGGGTCGAGTCGGCCGCCACCGTCCGCCTGGAGCCAGAGCTCGAGCGCCGCGGCGCCAGCAGTGGTCGTGTCGAGAACCGGGCGAACCGTTCGACGTAGGGGTGAGGGTGGGCACCAGGCCCCGCACCGACACCACGAGGAGACCGTCATGCGCTTCATGATCATCGTCCCGGCCACCGCCCAGTCCGAGCAGGGCGGCTTCGGCAGCGAGCAGCAGTTCCGCGACATGCAGTCCTACAACGAGGAGATGCTCCGGGCCGGTGTCTTCGTGGAGGGCGAGGGCCTGCATCCGACATCCAAGGGCGCGCGCCTGACCTGGGCCGACGACGACTGGGTCGTCACCGACGGGCCGTTCGCGGAGTCGAAGGAGCTCATCGCGGGCTTCACCATCATCGACGTCAGCTCCCGTGAGGAGGCCATCGAGTGGCTGAAGAAGTGGCCGCGATCGTGCGTACCCGACGACGGACAGTCGCTCGAGCTGCGCCAGGTGTTCGCCGCGGAGGACTTCGGCGACGAATTCACGCCGGAGCTGCGCGAGCGTGAGGAAGAGATGCGCGCCGAGGCCGCCCGCAACGCGGCACGGGGCTGACCTGGCCGGTGACACCCTGCCGCTCGTTCGTGCCAGAGTGTCGGGGTGTCACCCACTGCCGATCCAGGGCTCACGACCGACGACGTCCAGCGCACCCTCGAGGCCGTCTGGCGTATGGAGGCCGCCAAGGTCACGGCTGTCGTCGCCCGCGTCGTCGGCGACGTCGGCCTCGCCGAGGACCTGGCGCAGGACGCCTTCGTGCAGGCACTCGAGCAGTGGCCCCGCGACGGCATACCGACGAAGCCGGGAGCGTGGCTCACCTCGACGGCCCGGCGTCGGGCGATCGACCGCATCCGGCGCGACGTCAACCTCGCCAGCAAGCTCCAGCAGGTGGGCCACCTGGAGGAGCTGCGCGTGGCGGAGCTGGCCGAGGGCGACTTCGACGCCGCGCTGGAGGACATCGACGACGACGTCCTCGGTCTCGTCTTCGCAGCCTGCCACCCTGCGCTGACCGCCCAGGCGCGCATCAGCCTGACCCTGAGGATGATCGGCGGCCTGACGACCCGCGAGATCGCCCGCGCCTTCCTCACCTCCGAGTCGACCGTCGCCCAACGCATCTCGCGTGCCAAGAAGACGCTGAGCCAGGACGGCGTCACCGTCGAGGTGCCGTCCGGCGCCGACCTGGCGCCACGTCTCGCGTCGGTCCTCGAGGTCGTCTACCTCATCTTCAACGAGGGGTACGCCGCGACGTCGGGACGTGACTGGGTGCGCGGAGACCTCATGGAGGAGGCCATCCGACTTGGCCGCGTCCTGTCCGCGCTCGTGCCACGCGAGCCGGAGGTCCACGGCCTGCTCGCCCTGATGGAGATCCAGGCGTCGCGCACTCGCGCCCGCATCGGCCACGACGGTGAGCCGGTGCTGCTGCTCGAGCAGGACCGGACCCGCTGGGACTGGGCGTTGATCCGGCACGCTCTGGCCGTGCTCGACCGCGCCGTGTCACTCGTCGGGCCGTCGCAGGAGGACGCCGGCCCTTATCTGCTGCAGGCCGCCATCGCCGCCTGCCACGCGCGCGCTCGCACCGCAGAGGGCACCGACTGGCCGCGCATCGTGGCGCTCTACGAGCGGCTGGGGGCGATCCGTCCCTCCCCGGTCATCGATCTCAACCGCGCAGTGGCGATCTCCTACGCCGACGGTCCCGAAGCCGCGCTCGGGGTCGTCGACGGCCTCGTCGCCGCAGGAGCGCTCGCCGACTACCACCTGCTGCCGAGCGTCCGCGGCGACCTGCTGGCTCGTCTCGGCCGCGACGACGAGGCGCGCGCCGAGTTCGCGCGGGCCGCCGAGATGACGCAGAACGATGCCGAGAAGGCGCTGCTCCTGCGCCGGGCGGCCGGCGAGGACTGATCGGCCGCTCCTGGCCCCGCTCCCGACCGCGCTCGGACGGCGACACCCATGACCTCCGGGCCGGGGTGCTCAGCCCTGGCTCAGGGACGACTGCTCGTCCTCCGTCTGCCCGACCGGGTCGGCCTCGGCCCGCCGGTTGGCGAGCAGGCTCGTCACGGTGACGGCGGCGAGGATGCCGACGATGACCCCGAGGGAGAGCAGCGTCGGGATCTCCGGGACACCCGGCCACACGCCGTGCGCCCAGTGCAGGACGAGCTTGACGCCGATGAAGGCGAGGATCAGCGACAGGCCGTGGCCGAGGTGCACGAGCTTGGCCAGGGCGCCCTCGAGCACGAAGTAGAGCGCTCGCAGGCCGAGGAGGGCGAACGCGTTCGTCGCGAAGACGAGGTACGGGTCCCCGGTGATGCCGTAGACGGCGGGCACCGAGTCGATGGCGAAGACGATGTCGGTGCCGAGGATCGCGATGGCGACGAGGGCGAGCGGCGTCAGCGCCCGGCGACCGTCACGTCGCACGGTGAGGTTGGTGCCGGCATACGCCTCGGTGACGGGGTAGAAGCGGCGGATCAGCTTGACGCTGCGCAGCTGGTCGACGTCGATGCGGTGGTCGGTGTGCGACAACGCGTCCCGGCCGACCTTGACCGCCGTTGCGAGCAGGATGGCGCCGAAGAGCAGAAAGGTCCAGGCGAAGGTCGCGATCATCTGCGCGCCGAGCGCGATGAAGACGCCGCGCAGCAGGAGGGCGCCGCCGACGCCGATGAGCAGGACCCGCTGCCGTAGCTCGCGCGGCACCGCGAAGGCCGAGAGCAGGATGATGAAGACGAAGAGGTTGTCGACCGAGAGCGACTTCTCGACGAGGTAGCCGGTGTAGTACTCGACGCCCTGCTGCGAGCCGTACTGCCACCAGAGCCAGCCGCCGAAGGCGACCGGGATGGCGATGTAGAAGGCCGACCAGCCAATCGCCTCACGCATGCTGGGGTCGTGCGGGCGGCGGGTGATGAGGAAGTCGACGAGGAAGAGGGCAGCGACGCCCGCGATGGTCGCGATCCACAGCATCGGCGACCCGATCGACTCGAGCGAGCCTGCGGGCGGCGCCGGGGTGGCGGCGGGTAGGGCAGTGAGCATGGGTCTCCTCAGAACGTGATGTCTGAGGTCTCCTTCACCGACTGCCGTCGGCCGCGGACCGGGGCGGTCGTGGGACCGCCGTACTGACCGGTGCGCGCGAGGAAGTACTCCCCTCGGGAGTCATTCTAGGTGAGCTGAGGCGCACTCCATAATCCCCGGCAGGGCGGGCGGGTCAGATGTCGCGCGTTGCCCGCATGGCTCGGCCGGCCACCTCGTCGGAGCCCGCGGGCTTCGCTCCGGCGGTCCAGTCGTTCTCGTCCTCGGCGTACTGGAGGCCGTATGCCGGCTGGCCGGGCTGGGTGCGCCACCCCTCGGCCAGCGGGCCGAGATCGAGGGTGTCGTAGCCGATGGCGTCGAGCGCGCGGCGCACGGTGTCCTTGGCGGCTGCGTCGTCGCCCGCGGTGGCTAGGGCGCTGCGGTCCGGGGAGCCGGACGGGCGGGACAGGTCGCGCAGGTGCTGGAAGAAGATGTTGTTGAAGCCCTTGACCACGTGCGACTGAGGCAGGTGCGCCTGGAGCAGCTCGGAGCTGGTGGTCGAGCCGTCGTCGAGCTCGGCGATCTGCCCGTCGCGCGGCGGGTAGTAGTTCATCGTGTCGATCACGACCTTGCCGGTGAGCTCGTCGACGGGCACGTCGCGGTAGGCCTTGAGCGGGATGGTCACCACGACGACGTCGCCGGCAGTCGCGGCCTCTGCCGCAGTGGCGGCCCGGGCGTGCGGGCCGAGCTCCGAGACGAGGTCCGCGAGCGTCCCGGGCCCCCTGCTGTTGCTGAGCACGACGTCGTGACCGGCCGCGATGGCCAACCGGGCGACGGTGCTGCCGATGTTGCCGCTGCCGATGAACCCCCAGGTAGTCATGGCGTCGTCAACCGGCGGAGCGACCCGCTCATTCCACTCGGCGAGGCTCTGGCCCGAACGTTGACGTCGCCGCACCGTCGAGTGGCCCCACCGTCACACGCTCGGCATCGCCGTCGCCGCCGAGTCGGCGTGGGCGCCACGGCGGGCCACGGCGCAGACGACCGACCCGACGACGGCTGCGGGGAAGTACCACCGCAGGGGCATCCGCACCCAGCCGGTCAGCAGGGACCGAAGCGGACCTCAGCGGCCGGTACGACGTCGCCCTTGCGGCCCGGCGCCTCGGACCAGCTCCAGTAGACGTTGGTGTGGGCGATGACCTGCTCCGGGCTCACGGGCACACCCCACCGGCGCAGGTCCTCGGTCGTGTGGGCGTCCTCGACGAGGGTCGTGTCGTAGCCGCGGACGAGGGCGCCGTGCAGCGTCGAGCGGATGCAGGCGTCGGTCTGCGCGCCTGTGACGACGAGCCGCCCGACCTGGCGCTCGGCAAGCAGCGACTCGAGGTCGGTGTCCTCGAACGAGTCCCCGTAGCGCTTGTGGACGACCGGCTCGGTGTCGTCGAGGGTCAGCTCGGGAACGTACTGCCACCCCTCTGAGTCCCGGGGCATGTCGTCGTCGGAGTGCTGCACCCAGATGACCGGCACGTGCTCGGCGCGGGCCTTGTCGACGAGGGTGGTGATGCGCGCGATGACGCCGTCGCGGTCCCAGGCGTCCGCGATGACCTGTCGCTGGACGTCGACCACGAGCAGCGCCGCGTTGGGCCGTCCTTCGAGAATGGTCATGGTCTCGCCTCCCGGTCTGCGTCGTCCGTTCCCTCGACGCTACGCCGGGGCGCCGACAGCCAGGGCCTTCAGGATGCGACGAGAGCGAACGGGTGTCCGGGCGGGTCGGCGGCCACGCCGAGCGGGGAACCAGTCCGTCGACCGCCTCCTCAGGGCGCCCGCCTCCACCCGTGACCCGCGGGTGGATGGGATGCTGGGCCTGCCATGACGAACCCGATGCACCCCACGCGCGAGCCGACCATCACCTCCGCGTCCAACCCCCGCCTCAAGGGCCTGCTCGCCCTGCGCCGCCGCCGCACCCGCGAGGAGACCGGCCAGACGCTCGTCGAGGGCTATGAGGAGATCGGTCTCGCCCTGTCGGCCGGCGTTCGCCCCGGCACGGTCTACGTCTGCGAGGAGCTCTTCAGTCCCGCCGGCCGCGCCGGGAGCCAGGACATCGGGCACCAGACCGACCTGCTCGCCCGCCTGCGCGACGACCGCGTCGACGTCGTCCACCTCAGCCGCAGCGCGTTCGAGAAGGTCAGCTACCGCGAAGGCCCCGATGGGCTCATCGCCGTCGTCGACCGCGTCGGCGTCTCCCTCGAGGACCTGCGCGTCGACGGCCCCGACCACCTGACCCTGCTCAGCCAGGGTGTCGAGAAGCCCGGCAACCTCGGCGCCATGCTCCGCACCGCCGACGCCGCCGGGGTCGACGCCGTCCTCGCGGCCGACCCTGTCACCGACTGGGGCAACCCCAACGTCGTGCGCGCGAGCAAGGGCACCGTCTTCGCCGTCCCGGCCGCCAGCGCGACGACGCACGAGGTGCTCGGCTGGCTCGCGGCCCACGAGATCCGCCTCGTCGTCACGACGCCCGAGACCGACCTGCTCCACACCGACGTCGACTACACCGGCCGCGTCGCCATCGCCGTCGGCAGCGAGAAGCACGGCGCCGACCGCACCCTCCTCGATGCCGCCACCCACCGCGTCCGCATCCCGATGCACGGTAAGGCCAACAGCCTCAACGTCGCCGCGTCGGCCGCGATCGTGCTCTACGAGGCGGTCCGTCAGCGCGACGCCCGCTGACCTGGGGCGCCACCTCCAGCCCGCGACACGGCATACGAG
>NZ_JBYTCI010000034.1:0-35744 GCF_058790095.1 Terrabacter sp. FW104-15G4B
GGACATGGGTGCATTCTGGCCCATCGGCGTGCACCGCACCCAAACCGGCCGGCGGGGACGGGTCGCGGGGTGACGGGGTGACAGGTCAGGCGGTCCCGAGGGCGTAGTCGACGACGACCGGCGCGTGGTCGCTCCAGCGCTCGGCATAGGTGGGCGCCCGGCCCACGAAGGCGTCCGTGACGGTGGCCGCCAGGCGCCGAGTCGCCAGCTGGTAGTCGATGCGCCAGCCCGCGTCGTTGTCGAAGGCCTTGCCGCGCCAGGACCACCACGAGTAGGGCCCGGTGACGTCACCGGCGTGCCGGCGCTGGACGTCGACCCAGTCCCCGCCGGCGAACCAGCCGTCGAGGACCGCGCGCTCCTCGGGCAGGAAGCCCGCCTTCGTCAGGTTGCCCTTCCAGTTCTTGAGGTCGGCCTCGCGGTGGGCGACGTTGAGGTCGCCGGTGACGAGGACGAGCTGGTCGCCGTCGGTTGCTCGGCGCATCCGCCGCGTCATCGCCTCGAGGAAGGCCATCTTGACGTCCTGGCGCTCGGTGCCGGCCTCGCCGGTGTGGACGTATGCCGAGGCGACCGTGAGCGGGCCCGCTGCCGTCTCGAGGTCGGCCTCGACCCAGCGGCCCTCGTCGGCGAAGGCGCCGTCGATCCCGATCCGCACCGTCGTGTGGGGGTCACGCGTGACGACGGCGACGCCTGCGCGTCCCTTGCTCCTGCCCTCCGTGTGCGCGACCGACCAGTGCGCCAGGCCCGCCTCGGCGAGCACCTTGGCGAGCTCCACGTCGTTGGCTCGCACCTCCTGCAGGCAGAGCACGTCGGGGGCGGCCTGCTGCAGCCACGGCAGCATCCCCCGTCGTGCTGCCGCTCGGATGCCGTTGACGTTGGCCGTGACGACGCGCATGCGCCCGATTGTGCAGGACCGGTGGCACCGTCGAGGCGGTGGCCCCCGGCATCGCGCAATCAACCCCGGTGGTAGGCCGTCGGCTGCCTAGAATGCGACGTGCCCACCGACGCCCTCGCCCTCGCCCCCGTGCTCCTCGCGGTCGTGCTGATCGTCAGCGCCGTCGGCAAGCTGCGGTCGCCGAGCCGGTCCACCGAGGCCTTCCGCGACCTGCGCGTGCCGACTCTGTTGTCGCGAACCTTTGTGGTGCAGGCCCTTCCCTGGGTCGAGCTGGTGATCGCCGTGGCACTCCTCCTCGTCGGTGGCCCGTTGGGCACGGTCATGACGGTCGCCGCTCTCCTGCTCTTCACGGCATACCTCGGGCTCGTGGTGCGGGCGCTCGGGTTCGACGAGGACGTGGACTGCGCGTGCTTCGGCGCCTTCGCGCCGGGGCGGATCACCGGGCGCACGGTGCTGCGCAACGCCTGGCTGGTGGCCCTGTCGGCGATTGCCCTCGGGGTCTCCCTGCCGGGTTCCTCGGTGGCGGCGCGCGTGGCGGACGGGCGGTTGGCGTGGTGGTGGCTGGCCGCGGCAGTCGCGGCAGCGGTGACCACGTGGCTCGTCACCGGGGCCACGTCGACCGCTGCGCAACACGTGGACGCGACGGAGTACGCCCAGGACGAGAGCGACTACCTGCGCACCCGGACCCCCGCGGTGCCCGTGGCCCTCGGGGACGGCTCCGTCACGGACCTTCGTCGCCTCAGCGCGACTCGCGCTCAGCTGCTGATCTACGTGTCGGAGGGGTGCGGCTCGTGTGTCGAGATCATCGCCGCCGTCCCCGCCTGGCGCACCGAGCTGCCGGAGCTGGACGTGCGGGTCGTCGTGGCGGTCGAGCCGCAGGAGTCCGCGCTCGCCGACACCTCCGAGCCGATGTCGGTGCACGACCCCGCGCGGCTCGTGTGGGACACCTTCGGGATAGGTGGCTCCCCGTCAGCACTCCTGCTCGGCGCAGACGGCCTGCTCGCCGGGGGTCCCGTCCTCGGGGGGCCTGCCGTGCGCGACTTCGTCGGTGAGGTCCGCAGCGAGCTGGAAGGGGCCCACCTCCGGCTGGCGCCGCGGTAGGCAGTCCCGAACGGCGAGGCGCGCCCACCTCGGCGGGCACGGACGATCGCGCAGGTGCCGGAGCACCTGCGCGATCGCACCCCCACCGCGAGACTGTCTGGTTACTTGTTACTTGCAGAACAGGTCGTTCGACGCGCACTCCTGGACCGGCGACGGGACCTGGGCGACCTGCGTACCGGCCTTCCCCTGGACGGTGTATGAGACGTTGATGAAGTTGGCGCTGTTGCTGCTGCAGTAGAGCACCGGCTGCGGCAGGCAGACGGTGGCACCAGCCGCAACCGTGATCGTCTGGTTGACGGGCTGGACGACGGCGTTGCCGGTGTTGGACGCGACCTGGGTCACGGTGATGGTGACGCTGGTGGTGCAGCTGTTGGTGAAGCAGATGTTGAGGCGGTAGCCGTAGTTGTTGGAGTTGCCGGGCTGCTTGCAGCTGGTGGCGCCGAAGCTCGCCGTGAGGCACACGGCCGAGGCCGCCACCGTGGGCGCGGCCCCTGCCACGACGACCGCCGGCACGGCCCAGGCCGCCCCCTTGACGACCGAGCGACGGCTCGGAGGCGCCGCGTCGGCGCCCTGGTTGTTTGACATGAATGATCCCCCACTCGATGACTGAAAACCCCCAATGCCTCGTCAACATAGCGTTTGTCGTGGGCCCGGATGCCCGAAACGGCAGGGCTTGGGGGCATGCGCCGCAGTCTTGCGGAAATTTGCGCTAAAGGTCTGAATTATCCTCTGCCACAAGGGATACAACTCGGGACGTATGGAGCTCCCGCACGGCGTCGGCCACCAGGTCGGTGAGCGAGCCGAGCCCCTCCGGCGGCTCGCCGAGCCGCTCGCGCAGCTGCTCCTCCAGCTGCTCGACGGTGCAGCCGTCACCGACCGCGTCGAAGATCTCGGAGCCGAGGTCCGACAGGCGTACGACGTGGTGCAGCGGCGGGCCCGCGACCAGGACGACCGTGCCGTCCTCGGTGGTGAACACGTCGAGGACGGAGCCCCTCGTCAGGACGGCGCCGGAGGTGACGGGGACGGGAAGGTCGCTCATCGTGGCCGTCCCAGCACCTCGCGCACCACCGGCTCGAGGTCGGATGCGTCCCGGTAGTGGACGCGTCGGAGGCCGCCGACGCCCTCCACGAGGCCGGCCAGCCGCTGCAGGGGACGGTCGAAGAGCGCGAGCGAGGACGTCTCGGGGGCGAGCAGCACCAGCGCATCCAGGGTGCTCACGTCCTCGACGTCCACCGGCTCGCCGGCCGCGAGGTCGCGGCGCAGCAGGACCAGACCCGCGAGCCACGGCTGCACGGTGGGCGCACTCAGGCCGAGGGACTCCGGCGCGATCTCGTCCTTGGGCTGGCCGGTGTCGGGCCGGCGGAGCGACAGGGGCTTGCAGTACGGCTCGATGGAGCCGTCCGCTGCCACCCCGATCGTCTCGTCGGAGACGTAGCCCCGCCCGGGACCTAGCGTGCGGACCACCGTCGTCTTGCCGGTGCCCCCGGGGGCGACCATGGCGATGGTGGCGCCGGTGCTCGGGTCGCACAGGCCGCCCGCATGGAACATCATGAGCTGCCCGGCCCGCGCCGAGATCGCGGCGTGCGTGACTGACTGCGTGAGACTCTGCAGCGCCTGGGCCACCGCGTCGGGGCCAGCCTCCGGCTCGAGCGACGGTGCCTGGACCACGGGCCCGGACGGGTCGGCATGCACACGGGCCATCGACCACGCGCTCTCGACCAGGGGAGCGAGCCGTTGGTCGGCCACCTCGACAGTGACCGTCGCCCCGAGCGCACGCACGTGCAGGCGGGTCCCCACCGCGGAGGTGGCCATGCTGCGGGTCATGCTCCCTCCTCTCGCCGTCGCAGGCGCTCGAGCACCTCGACCATGTCCTCGACCCGTCGAGCCCAGTCGTCCTCGGCGACCCGCCCGGGATCCGGCGCCGGCAGGGCGGTGGCCCTGTCGGGACCCAGCGCCTTCAGGACGGCGCCCACGAAGGCGTCCGCTGCCGCCACGGTGACGCGCTCGTCGTCGACCTCACGGAAGCCGGCGACGGGCGTCGCCACGACCGGACGGCCCGCGGCTTGGTACTCGTAGAGCTTGATCGGGTCGAGGCTGTCGGTGAAGGCCGTGACGACGTGCGGGACGACGAGGACGTCGGCGTGCTGGAGGTATGCCGGCACGTCGTCGCTCGGTCGGGCGCCGAGCAGGACGACGCCGGCGTCCACCAGCCGCGAGCGCTGCTCGGGCAGCATGGCGTCCGGGCCGACGAGGACGAGCGTGCCGCAGCCTCTGAGAGCCTCGCCCGTGGCCGCACAGAGCTCCAGGTCGAGCCGGTCGGCGTGCAGGGTCCCGACGTAGACGACCACCGGGCCGGTGGGCAGGTCGGTGGGCCGGTCGTGGACCACTGCGTAGGCAGCGGTGTCGACGCCGTTGTGCACCACGGTCACGCCGCGGGCACTGCCCTTGCTCGTTGCGAGGGCGGCCGAGCAGACGACGACCTCGTCGCAGCGCGTCAGCAGGACCTGCTCCTGGGCCACCAGTCGCTCGATCTCCACCGGCGAGCGCTCGGCCACGGTCCAGTCGTCGGTGATGTCGTAGAGCGAGCGCCAGTGGGTCGCCTCGACGAGCAGCGCGCCGGTCGGGTCGTTGACCCACAGGACGGGGTCGGTCATGCCGAGCGACCGGGCGGCTCGCAGGACCTGGCGGGCCCAGCGCTCGTCGAGGCGGCGGTCGACGCGCCTGGGCATCCACTTGGTGGGCTCCAGCAGCCACAGGGACTCCGGGCGCACGCCCGCGAGGTCCGTTGCAACACGGAGCCCGCGGCCGAGCCGGGGCTGCCCCGCCCCCAGCACCGAATGCAACGGGTCCGTCGAGGGCTCCACGAACAGGACCCGGAGGCCGGGGTCGCGGCGCAGCAGGCCCGCGACGAGGTGCTGGTTGCGCCGCCACACACCATCCCAGGCCTCGAGCGAGGTCACCACGAGATCCACCTCAGACCACCCCTCGGTAGACCGCAGCGGTTTCCCTGGCCTGGTGTGCAGGAGTGAAGAGCTCGCGTTGCACCCCTTGCAGCGCAACGGCATACGCGTCCCGGCGCCGTGGGTCGGCGACGAGCTCGCACAGCAGCCTGCCGGCGGCCGCGGCGTCTCCCGGCGGGTGCAGCATGGCGCCCGGCACGGCGCCGACCGTCTCGAGGTGTCCGCCCGCACCGACGGCGACGACCGGCAGCGCGGCCGCCATGGCCTCGAGGACGGTGAGCCCCAGCCCTTCGACACAGCACGGTGCCAGGAGAACCGCCGCCCGCTCCATGAGCTGCGGCACGTCGGTGCGGTGCCCGAGGAAGCGGGTCGACCGGGCGATCCCGAGCTCCCGGGCCAGTGCCGTCAGCCGCCCCCGCTCGGCTCCGTCGCCCGCGATGTCGAGGCGCCAGCCACGGGCTGCGACGCCGGACTCCGCAAAGGCACGCATCGCGAGTTCGGTGTCCTTCTCCGGCTCGAGTCGCTGGGCCACGAGGACGACCCGGTCGCGCTGCGCGGCAGGGCTCGTCGTGCCCGTCGGGTCGACCCCCGGGTGGATGACGACGCTCGAGCCGGCGATGGTGCCGGCGACGTAGTGGCTGATCGAGATCTGCGCATCGACGCGCCGGCTTGCCGCGGCGGCTGCGGTGGCAGAGATGGGGTTGCTCCCACGACCACGGGCGAAGTGGCGAGTGGCGACGAGCGCGGTGTCTAAGCCGAGAGTGGCTGTCGCGCAGGCGATCTCGGCCGCCGTCATGTGAGCGTGGACCACGTCGGCGCCAGGCGCCCAGCGCCGCACTGCAGTGAACACGTGGCCCACCGTCGTCGACGGCAGGGTGCACACCCCAGCGCCGGCGACCACGGTCATCCGGTCGGGGTGTCCCCCGATCACGATCACGTCGTCTCCGGCGAGCACCTGTGCGCGTGCCAGCCGGGCGACGTGGCTCTCGACACCCGCGAAGGCGTCGGAACGGACGGCGTGCACGATCCTCACCGCGACCCCCCGACCCCGATGCCGGCCGGTGACCGGTCCTCGTCCAAGCGGGTGAGGACGTCGAGGTAGCGACGGGCCACCGCGGCCCACGAGTGCTGCACGGCGCTCTCTCGGGCCGCCCGGCGCGCCGCCTCGGCATCGAGCTCGAGGCCCCTGGCCAGGCCGGCGGCGAGCGAGTCCACTGACGCCTCGACGACGGCGCCGTTCACGCCGTCGACGACGACGTCGGGCACGCACCCGGTGGCCGTGGCCACGACCGGTACGCCGCAGGCCAGCGCCTCCAGCACCACGAGGCCGTAGGACTCGTAGGAGCTTGGCATCGCGAGCACGTCCGCCGCATGGAGCCACGGCCGGGGATCGGCGTGGGCGCCGGCGAACTGCAGGCGGTCCCCCAGCAGCGTCGACGACGAACGGCCTGACTCGGCGGCGATCAGGTCGCGGGTGCCCCCGACGACGACGAGCCGCACGTCCGGTCCCAGTGCCTTCACGGCGTCCACGAGCAGCGGCAGGCCCTTGCGGCCGAACTCGTTACCGATGAAGAGCACCATTCGCGTCTCCGGGCGCAGTGCGAGCCCTCGCCGAGCCGCCTCGCGCTCGGCCGGGGTCGGCGGGCGGAACCGCTCCACGTCGACGCCGTTGCCGATGACGACGGTCGGGATGGCGAGGTGGGGGTAGGTCTTGCGCAGCAGCCGCTCCTCCTCGGTGACGAGGTTGACGACGAGCCGGTGGGTGCCGGCGCGCGAGTAGCGCACCCGGTCACGCGTCGTGGTGAACAGGTGCAGCGGGTTTCGCACCATCCGCAGCCAGTGGTGGCCGCGGGCGCGCATCGCCACCTCGACGAGGCCGTGGTTGACGTAGATGTCGCCGGCCATCACGTCGTTGTGGCACACGGACAGCTGCTCGGGGTGACGGCTGAGGTGACGACGGGCGCGGCGGGTGCCGACGGTCGAGAACCAGACGACGCGGGCCACCAGGGCCAGCCGGCCGGTCAGTCCCCCGCGGGTCTGCGGCAGCCAGGCGCCGCCCGCCTCCGCCAGGGTGAACCGCCGTACGTCGACGCCGAGCCGGCGCCACTCCTGCTCCAGGTGGTGGGCCACCGCGCCCACGCCAGTGCCGGGGCCGATCTCGGGCGTGATCTGGACGATCGTCGTCAT
This sequence comes from Terrabacter sp. FW104-15G4B, assembly GCF_058790095.1. NCBI lineage: Bacteria > Bacillati > Actinomycetota > Actinomycetes > Micrococcales > Intrasporangiaceae > Terrabacter > Terrabacter sp. FW104-15G4B. The sequence continues at coordinate 7,141 of NZ_JBYTCI010000034.1, forward strand.
GCGGTCCCCGCGGTCACGCGTGCTGTCACGGCGGGTCCAGCCGACGTGGCCTCGCCCGCCCCTGCGGCGTGCCGGCTGACGCCTAAGCAGATCCCGAGGACGACGAAGGGCAACGAGCCCTGGACCGCGGACCAGAACAAATCGAACTGGCCCTGGACCAGACGGGAGACCAGGACCGCGACGGCGAGCGAGCCGTAAGCGGGATCGAGCTTCCAGGCGACGCGCAAGGAGACGATCATGAGCACCAGGAAGGCTGCGAGGCCGACGACGCCGGCGGAGGTGAGCACCTCGATCTCCGCGTTGGGCGGCTGGAACTGGAACGGGAACCGGTCGGTGTACCACCACCGCAGCCCGACGCCGAACCACGGGTCCGAGCTCCAGACGGTCATGGAGTCCTGGAACCAGGTGAGCCGCTGGAACACCGAGTTGAACTGGTTGCCGGACTGCACCTGGTCCTGCACGAGGTTGGTCACGAAGACGACGAGGGGTGCGACGAGGAGCAGCACGATCTTGGAGCGCTTCCGGTCGGTGTCGGACCGCAGCACCAGGATCACCACGGCCGCCACGAGGCCGATGAGCGCCTGCCGTGACTGGGTGAAGAGGACGGCCGCGACCAGCAGGGAACCGAGCACGAGCGACCATCGGCGGCTCAGGCCCACCCAGGCGGGCCGGGCGTAGATCATGACCGCGCCGGTGGCGCACACCGTCCCCGCGAAGTTCTTGTGCATGACGTACGGGAAGCTCGGGTAGACGGGCGAGAAGTCACCGGAGGCGAAGTGCACGCCGCCCTCGACGACCGTGGCGACGGCCAGCAGGGCCATGGTGGCGAGAAGCAGGCGTATGCCGGTGCGACCGTGACCATTGGCCCCGACGGCCCAGCCGACGACAAGGGATCCGGAAACCATCATCCAGGCGTGCGCCCACTCGACGGCGTTGGCCGGGTAGGGGTTGTTGACGACCGTGATGAGGATCGCGAACTGGTAGAGCGCCGAGGCCCAGAGCACGGCACGCAGTCCGGGTGAGAACGGTCGCCGGGCGAGCAGGAGTGCCGGCACCGCCGCGGCGGCGAGCGCGAAGTCCGACAGCGACAGGTCGATCCCACCGCCGCCAACTCGCAGGACCACGAGCAGGACCGGCAGGACGGCCAGTGGGACGAGCCCGGGCTGGACGGCCGTGACGCCCATGGCGAGCACCGCCAGCGAGATGGCCATGGCGGCCTCGGGCAGCGTGACGGCGAGGCGGCCGACAGCGGCGACGAGCACGATGCCGCCGAGCAGGAGGGCGGTGCGGGCGAGCAGGTCCAAGCGCCCAGCCGTGGCCGGGCGTCGGAGAAAGGCCGTTGTCATCGGAGCGCCGCCCCCTCGGCCGCGGGGCGTCGAGAGTCCTCGGGCCGCCTCTCGGACCTGGCGGGACCTGCGAGGTAGAGGCGCAGGCGGCTGCGCGCGGCCCGCCTCCGCTCGTCTCGCAGCACGGCTCCGCGCAGGGCGGAGCCGGCGACCTGCCCGGCTCGACCCACCTGCCAGCCGAGGGCGCCGTAGTGCTTGCGAAGGAAAACCTCCTGGGCCGCGTGGAAGTGGCCCTCGCGCCTCGCCGCGTCGGCGCTCGTCGCGGCGCCGAGATGGGTGGCGTGCGCGGCGGGGACGAGCGCGTGCCGCCAGCCGAGAAGGCGTGCCCGTTGAGCCCAGTCGGTCTCCTCGGCGTAGAGGAAGAACCGCTCGTCGAACGGACCGACGTGGTCGAGGGCCTCGCGGCGCAGCAGGAGGACGGACCCGATGACGTAGCGGTTGCGCCGCAGCGGTCCGAGCCCGAGGGCCTCGACCCACGTCGCCAGGGGCGACGGGAAGGGCCACTCGACGCGCGACGGACTTCCGGCGCCGTCGACCTGCGCCGGCCCGACGCTCGCGAGGTCCGGCTCGGCGAGCAGTGCCGTCCGGAGGGTCTCGACGGCGTCCGGCCGGACGACGGCATCAGGGTTGACGAGCAGCACGTCTGCGCGCGGGTCGATCCGGCGCAGCGCCTCGTTGACCCCGGCCCCGAAGCCGCCGTTGCGCCCGAGGTCGACGTACCGTGCGCCCGCCGCCTCCGCCACCATCCGCACGGCCGACGACGAGGAGTTGTCCACGACTGTCACGGACAGCCCGCCGAGCGGCGCGAGCGCCTCCGCAAGCAGCCCGGGCTGCCCGTAGGCGACCACCACCACCTCGAGGGGGCGGTCATCCGGAGACTCCGCCGGACCCCACTGCTTGGTGGCAGCGCGGTACATCGCCTCGTGCTCGTGCGCGATGCGGTCCCACGATGTCGTTGCCGCGCGGGCGATTCCGGCCGCGCGGAGCCGACCAGCGACATCCGGGTCCTGCACCACCTCGGCGAGGGCCTTGGCCAGCGCGACCGCGTCACGCTCGGGCACCACGACGGCCGCGTCACCGACCACCTCGGGCAGGGCTCCGCTGTCGCTGACGACGACCGGCGTCCCGCACGCCATGGCCTCGACGGCGACCCGGCCGAACTGCTCGACCCACGACGGCGTCGTGACGGACGGGACGGCGAGCACGTCGACCGAGCGGTAGAAGTCTGGAAGGCCTTCGGGCGCCAGGGCGCCGAGGAACTCGATGCGGTCGGCGATCCCGAGCGACCCGGCGAGCTGCTCGAGCTCGCGGCGCTGCGGACCGTCGCCGGCCAGCCGTATGCGCAGCGCGGGCTCCTGGGCCGCCGCGCGGAGCAGGACGTCGGCCCCCTTCGCGGCCTCGAGGCGACCCGCGAACCCGACGACGGGCACCTCCGGTGGCGTGCCGGCATACGGCCGCGGTGTGTAGGTGGTGAGGTCGGTGCCGAGGTCGATGGTGCGAGCCCGACCCGGGAACCCCTTGCGCTCGGCGATGCGGCCGGCAGCGGCGTTGCACACGTTGACGCCGCTCGCGTGACGCAGGGCGGCGCGCTCGAGCCAGCGGAACGGGGGTGGGTAGCGCTTGTCGAGATTCTGCGCGCTGTAGAGCAGGTAGGGAGCGCGCTGCCGGCGGAGCCAGCGCAGGAGCAGGGTCTCGGCGGTCGCGAGGGCGAAGGGCTCCTCGTGGATGTCGATGACGTCGACCGGACGGCCGAGCGCGCGCCACAGCGGGCGCGGGTCGTAGAGGAAGAGAGCAGGGTGGGAGCCGAGGGTGTGGGCGGCGACCACCGGCTCGTCGGCACGGGCGACGAGCGGGACGGCACGCCCGCCCTCCGGCCAGGCGGCCGCCGACACGACGTCGACGCGGTGGCCCCGGCGGCGCAGGGCACGCTCGCGCTCGCGCCATGCGTCGACGACGGCGCTGTGGGACACCCGTAGTGCCCACATGAGCATCCCCACCCCTCTCCCCGTGCCGCTCCGTGGATGTCTCGGACTCGGCACAACCCTTTGGATGATATGGGACGATGCTCGCACTTACAGTCGAGTTGGGCCGGGGGGGCAAGGTGACGTTCCGGGAGTTCCTCGGCGTTCTGGGGGCACGGTGGCGGATCGTCGTCGTCAGTCTTCTCGCGGTCGTGGCCGCAACGGCGGTGCAGACGATGCTGACCCCTGCGGTCTACACGTCGAGCTCGAAGATCTACCTCCGGGCCACGCAGCCGGCGAGCACGAGCACCACCAATCAGCCTGCCACGTATGCCGTTTCGGCCAGTGACCTCGGCACTTACCTCGACGTGCTGACCTCGCCGTCGGTCATGGACCCGCTGCGGACCAGGCTCGGTCTCCCGGCGGGCTACCCGCTGTCGGTCAGTGGCGAGGTGTCGCCGACGTCCAACATGATGACGATCACCGCGACCGGTGAGGATCCCGAGCTCGTCGCGCGAGTCGCGACCGAGGCCGGTCCGGTCCTTGCCGACGTCGCCAAGAAGTTCTCGCCGCTGCTGGCCTCCAACGGCCAGGCCGTCGAGGCCGACACCATCGTCCCCGCCGCTGTGGCGGGAGAGCCCATGTCACCGAATGCCAGGCGCAACCTCGCGATCGGCGGCCTGCTCGGTCTTGCGCTCGGGATCGGACTCGCGCTGCTGCGCCACACCCTTGACACGAAGGTGCGCACCGAGGAGGACATCAAGGCGCTGTCCAAACGGCCCATCCTCGGTGACATCCCGCTCGTGAAGTCGACGAAGGACGGCCTGCTCTCCCTCGACAGCGACCCGCACGGCCGGCACGCCGAGTCGATCCGGCGCCTGCGCACCAACATCCTCTTCGTCGACGTGACGACGGGCGGCCACTCCTTCGTCATCACCTCGTCGATGCCCGGTGAGGGCAAGACGACCACGACGGTCAACCTGGCGCTCGCGATGGCCGACGCCGGCTCGAAGGTGCTGCTCATCGACGGCGACCTGCGCAACCCCTCGGTCGCCCGCACGATGGGCCTCGACGGGTCCTTCGGCCTGACGACGCTGCTGCTCGGCCAGGCCGAGACGGACGACGTCATCCAGCGCTGGCGCGGGACGACCCTGCACGTGCTGCCCGCCGGCCCCGTGCCGCCCAACCCGAGCGAGCTGCTCGGCTCCGAGCCGATGGAGACGCTCTTCGGCAAGCTGTCGCACGACTACGACTTCATCCTCGTCGACAGCCCTCCTGTCGTGCCCGTCATCGACGCCGTGCTGATCAACCGGCTGACCCACGGCCTCATCATGGTCGTCGGGGCCGAGCGCACGAAGAAGCGCGACCTGGCCAGCGCCGTCCAGTCTCTCGAGACGGTCGATGTCCCCGTCGCCGGTTTCGCCCTCAACATGGTGTCGGTCGGCTCGTCGGCCGCGCACCGCTACGGCTACTACGGCTACAGCGGCTACAACCGCGACGCCGAGCCCAAGCTGAGCGCCCGTCAGCGGCGCGCGCGGGCCAAGCGCCCAGCCGAGGCGCCGCTCCCCCACGCACCCAGCCTCACCGGCGGTCAGTCGTAGGCGGGTCGGTTCTCGAGCCTTCCTGCGAGGGCGTCGGTGCCACCAGCGGCTCGAGCAGGTCGCGACCGCACAGGTCGGCCACGAAGGCGGCGACATCGGGCGCGATGACCTCCTCGGGGTGCCCGACGGACTCGGCGACCCGCGCCACCCACCCGTCGGCCGGTCCGGTCGTGGCCTGTGTCCAGATGAGCGACGCGACGCCCTCGAGGACGACCAGCGGCCCGCCGGGCAGCCGCGCGACGTACACGGATAGGCCGTCGTGACTGACGGTCACGCCGGTGTCCCGGCCGGGTCGGAAGGCTGCGGTCACCGGGTGTCCGCCCGCGAGTCCGCTGTGCCCTCATGCCTGTTCCTGGACGATCCGAGTGCGAAGCGTGGGCGACGGCTGACCTGTTCGCGCAGCCCGCGCACGGGCCGTCCCACGAACTCTGCGACGACCTCGCGCCGGGTCACCGGTCGCCCCCGCACGATCGTCAGGTGCTCGACGTTCACGAGGACCGAGCGGGCCGCGATCGTGACCTTGGCGCGCACCCCCCGGGCGGCCCGCACGCGGGCCCGCCACTCGTCCAGCCGGGTCCCGCCGCGCGAGGCCACTCTCCAGAGGTCGTATGCCGGGTCGCCGCGATGGTCGTCGAGCGTGCCGGTGATCACCGAGAAGGCGAGGCCGGCGTCGAGCCGCTGCACCCAGTGCAGGATCCGGTCGCGCTGCTCCGCATCCGCCTCGGTCCACACCCACCTGACGTCGTTCGCAGCCTTGGGGTCGCCTCCACCGCGGGCGGCGTGGAGCATCAGCAAGGCCGCCTGGGCGTCGCGCGGCGGCACGGCGCACTCCACGCCGCCGAGGACGGTCGTGGTGCGCGCGGCCCAGAGGGTGTCGAAGGCGCGCTCGGGGGTCGGTCCGGTCCCGGGGTAGGTCCGGTGCAGGTCGAGAAGGCCGAAGTCCTTGTGGCGCAGGGTTGCCGCGTGTTCGAAGGAGGACCCGTAGGCGAAGGAGTTGATGAGCTCCCAGCCGTGGCGGCGCAGCTCGTCCAGCAGGATCCGCACATGCTCCGGACGCGCTAGCACGTCCGCGTCGGAGAAGCCGCGGCCGGGCACGAGCGTGCGGTCGAGCGCGGCTCCCTTGACGTGGAGCAGGTGGGCTCCGCAGCGGTCGGCGATCCACTGGATGCAGGCGTGGGCGAACCCGATCCGGACGTCGAGGGGCACGGATGCGGTCTCCGAGGGCTCCTCTGTCGCCTCCAGGGTTGCCATCTCGCGAACCCCCATACACTGCAGATGGACTGGTCGTTCGCACCATAACAGCCCTGCAGGAGGTGCACGTGTCGCACCGAAATCGCCTGCGCTGGGCCCTCGTGGCAGTAGCCGGCACCTGCTGTTTCGTGCTCGTCGCGCTGGCGTCGAGCCGCACTGCGGCCGGGGTGCGGATCGACCGTGCCGTCCGGGAGTGGCTGCTCACCAGTCCGCCCGAAGTGGTGGGCTCCGCGATGGACCATCTCGCCCGTCCGCTGGTCATCGTCGTGCTCGCTCCGGTCGTGGTCCTGCTGGCCCTGCTCGCCGTCGTCCGCCGGGGGTGGCGACGTGCGGTGGCCGGGCTCTTCGTGCCGGCCGCCGCGACGGCGCTGGCCCTCAAGGTCCCGGGCCGGCACGCCCTGGGGATCGACGTGGGCGGCTTTCCCTCCCATCATGCAGTGGCGGGCCTGGCCCTTCTCGTGGGTGTCGCCGTCCTGTGGCCGCGCCCCGTCACCCGCCGCGGTCTCGTCGCCCTGGCTGCTGCGTCCCTCGTCGTCTGCCTCGGGAACGTCACGGGGCACGCCCACCAGCCGCGAGACGTGCTCGGAAGCGTGATGCTGGTCCTGGCCGTGAGCGCAGCAGCGTTCGCAGTCCTGGGAGGCAACTCTGCGAACCTCGCCGCGCGGGTCGGTCCCCGCGGCAGGACTGCTCGCCCACCCGGCGGCCGGGACTGAGTCAGTCGGAGACCGCGCGCCAGACTCGCGCGTGCCCCGCAGCGCTCGCCTCCCAGGTGAACCCTCGCGCCCGCTCCCGCCCGCGACAGGCCATCGCCTCGACGTCGCTGCCCCCCGCGAGCACGCCGAGCACGCCCTCGGCGAGCGCCGAACCGGTCGGCTCCACGAGCAGGCCCGCGTCACCGACGACCTCGGGCAGGGACGACCGGTTCGACGCCACGACGGGCACACCGGCCGCCATGCCCTCGAGGGCCGGCAGCCCGAATCCCTCGACGAGGGACGGGACGACGACGACGGACGCGGCGGCATACAACCCGGGCAGCACGTCGTCGGGGAGGCGCCCGACGAGGCGCACGCCGGGCAGCGAGCCGAAGAGCTCGGTGCGGCGCGGGTGTGGTGGGCCGGCGAGCACCAGCGTGGTCCCGGGCCGGGCGGCGCGCACCCGCGGCCACGCCTCCGCGAGGGCGGCGAGGTTCTTGCGCTCCGACGCCCCACCGGCGGTGAGGACGAACGGCCCGTCGATGCCCAGTCCCGCGAGCGCCTCGGCACCGAGCGGCACCGCTCCGACGTAGCGGTCCTCGACGCCGTTGGGGACGACGACGGGGTCCTCGAGCCCGAGCAGGTCAACAGCCTCGGAGGCCGTGAACTCGGACACGCAGATCACCGCTGCCGCCCGGCGCAGCTCCGATGCGGCGGCCGGGACGGGCGCGGACTCGTCGGCCCAGCGCCACGCGACGACGTCGTGGAGCGTGACGACCTCGTGTGGTGCCGGAGGCAGCTCGAGGTCCATCCGGTGCACGAGCCCGCCTCGCGCATACGCCAGCCGGCCGACGGCCGCCCGGGTGCGCGGCGACGTCCCCCGGAGCCACCCCATCGGCAGGCGGATCGTCCCGGGCAGCGGAGACCGCAGCGACCGCGACACGGTCTGCCGCACCTCCCACGGCTCGTCGGACGCTGACAGCGCGCCGAGCGCAGCGCCGGCGCGTGCGGCGATGTGCCGCTGGTAGGCCTGCGCTCCCATGGGCACCGCCGTGGCGGTGGTGGCGATCGTGAGCCGGGGCACGCGGGATCCTGACTGTCGCGGTCGCTGGAGGTCGGACGGGCTCTGCCTTCGCATCGTAGGGTGAGACGGCACGCCAGGGGGATCGGCCACGCGTGCTCGACGAGAGGAGCCGCCGTGGGTCGCCGGGTCGCGCTCGTCGCCTCGTCGTTCCACCCCTACCTCGGTGGCGTGGAGTCCCACGTTCGCCACGTCGCGCGGGAGCTGCGCGCGGGCGGCACGGAGGTCGAGGTGTGGACCGTCGACCGCGGCGAGCACCTGGGCGTCACCGAGCTCGACGGCACCGTCGTACGCCACCTGCCGACTCCCCTGCCGGCCCGGTCGGGTCGCGCGGCGGCGAGCTTCGCCGTCGCAGCGCCGGGCGCCTGGGGCACGTGGAGGTCTGCCTACGGCACCTTCCGCCCGGACGTCCTCCACGTCCAGTGCTTCGGGCCCAACGGGGTGTATGCCGCCGCGCTGGCCCGGCGGACCGGCACCCCTCTCGTGCTGTCGAGCCACGGCGAGACGACGGCGGACGACCACGACGCCTTCGGCACGTCGGCGCTGATCCGGGCCGGGCTGCGCCACACGATCGCGGCCGCGGTCGCGACGACCGGATGCTCCGAGCCGGTGCTCGACGACCTGCGCAGCCGGTTCGGCCTCGTCGGCGGAGAGGTCGTGCCCAACGGCGTCGGCCCTGTCCCGACGACGGCTCCGTCGTCGGGCGTGCTGCCCGGCGACCTCGACCTCGACGGCCGTGCCGTCGTGCTCGGCGTCGGGCGCCTCGAGACGGCAAAGGGATTCGACCTGCTCGTCGAGGCGGCCGCCCGCATCGACCATGGGCTTGAAACGACTCTGGTCCTCGCCGGCGACGGCTCACAGCGCGAGGCACTCGCGTCCCTCGGGGAGCGGCTCGGGCTGGGCGACCGGCTGCGGCTCATCGGCCCCCTCGACGAGGCGGGCGTGCACGCGTGGATGGTCCGCGCCGACGTCGTGGTCGTGCCCAGCCGCAAGGAGGCCTTCGGCATCGTCGCCCTCGAGGCTTGGAGGGCCGGGGCGCCACTGGTGGCAACGACGCTCGGCGGCCCCGCAACGTTCGTCTCCGACCGCGTCGACGGCCTCCTCGTCGATCCGGTCAACACCGCCGCCCTCGCGCACGCGATCGAGTCCCTCCTGCGCGACCGTTGCCTCGCGGACGATCTGGTCGCGGCCGGGCACTCGACGGTGCGCCGCTACTCGTGGTCGGCCGTCGCCCAGGCCTACGGCGAGCTCTACGACCGAGCGCTGCATCCTGCCCCGTGAGCCTCAGCGCTCACCGGCATCGACCCCTCGCGCCCCTGCGCGTTCCGGCATGGAGACCCACCCCAGCACCCGGTCGGCGACGCGGCCGACCCGGGTTGGGATCGCGCGGCCAACGGCAACACGGTCCTCTGCGCTGAGCCCGGCACGAAGCAGCCGCATCGCCGCGACGCAGACGAGCCCGCCGGCAAGGCTCACCGCCACGGCGCGGAGCAGGACCGGCCCGGCCAGCTGCGAGCCGACAACGAAAGCGGCCACGGTACAGACAGATCCGATGACGGCGGGCAGTCCGTCGCGCAGGGCGGCTCGGACCGGGAGCCGGAGCGCTCGCAGCTCGCGGCCGGCCAGGATGCCGAGCGTCGTGGCCGCTCCACCGGCGTTGGCGATGACCGCGCCCCAGGCGCCGAGGGACGGGATGAGGAGGACGGCGAGCCCGAGGTCGACGGCGAGTGCCACGAGGTTCGCGGCGAGGATCGCCTTGCCGGAGAGCCGTGCCGAGACGAAGGCGAAGACGGGGCCCCCGACCGTGGTCAGGCCTGCCGAGATCCCGAGCGCCAGGACCACGGGCGACGCCGCAGCGAACTCGGCCCCGTAGAGCACGGGGACGAGCAGGGCCAGTGGGGCCACGCCCGTCGCGAGGATGAGGCCCACGACGGTCGAGCTGGAGCGGGTCACCCGGCGGAAGGCAGGCTTGACGGCTGCCTCGTCCACCTCCCGCAGTCCGGAGATGGCCGGGATCAGGGGGCCGACGAGGGCCTGGGCCGGGGCGAAGGCGTGCACGGCGAGGCCGAACGCGAGCGCGTAGATCCCCAGCTCCGCGGGCTGCGCGAGCCAGTTCATGACGAAGACCTCGCTGCGCGAGGAGACGAGTCCGCTGACGACGCCCGCCAGGCCCATCGGCACGGCGAACGCCCAGAATCCCCGAGGGAGTCCGCGCGGCAGCACGGGTCGCAGCACGGCGACGCGGTAGGCCGGCGAGATGCGCAGGAGGCACAGGCCCACCGCGGCGCCCGAGACGATCAGGCGGCTGGCCCAGACCGCGTCCGGCGTCCTCACGAGCACGGCCACGGTCACGACGACGACCTGCGTGACGAGGGTAGTCAGCAGCGCGATCTTGGCGCCGTCCTCCGTCTTGTTCTCGATGCCGAGGCAGGCAGCGGCGCCGTCGAGAGCCGACGGGATCACGACGCCGAAGACCAGGGCGAGCACCATCGCCTGTGGTGGGACGTCCGCGACGAGGAGCACGACGGCGGCCAGCACCGGCATGGCGACGAGCAGTCGGAAGCCCTGCCACTGGGAAAGCAGGCGCGCCACGTCCGCGGTGCGGCCGGCCGCATGCGCCTTGGACCCGAACTGGATGACGGCGGTCGCCACGCCACCGGTCAGCAGGGCGCCGACGAACTCCATCAAGGCCGTCAGCAGCGCGAGCCGGCCGTAGTCGGCCGCCCCGAGGACACGCGCGATGACGAGGTTGACGGCGAAGGCGACGGGGATGCCGACGAAGGTGTTGACGACGGTCCAGGCGACGCCCCGGACCGCCCGCTGCTGCAGGTGGCGGGCGCTCATCCCCACGGGGTCGTCGGGGGCTTTCTGGTCGGGCTGCCCCGGATCCGTGGACGACACCTCAGCCGGGGCGCCGGTTGCCGAGGTTGGTACGCACCGCTGCAGCGGTCCCCACGGCGAGGCCACCGAGCGTGGCCGAGACGTGGAGGGCCCGACCGCCGACGGCGCGGACCCGCTGGCGCGCCGCGCGGTTGCCGTCGACCACGGCCTTGGCGCCGTCGGTGACCGCACCGGCCACCTGACGGAAGGCGGTCCCGTAGTAGCGGCGGAGGATCGGGGCGCCCATGCCGAACGTGTGCGACAGCAGCACGACGTGGTTGCGGTGGCCGTAGAAGGTGTAGCGCACGTCGAAGCGCCGGCCTCGGGCGTAGGTGCCGGCGACGTGCTCGACGAGGGCCTTCGGCGTGTACACGATGCGGTGCCCGGCGCGTCCCAGGCGCAGCATCATGTCGCTCTCCTCGCGCAGGCAGGTCCCGGGATAGAGGTCGACGATGCCGCCGATCTGCTCCAGCGCGGACCGGCGGATCGACATGTTGGCGCCGAGCACGTGGTCGACGTCGAGGTCGCGACCGGTGTCGGCGGCGAAGTTGCCGGTCAGTGTGCCGTCGGCAAGCAGGAGGCCGACCGCCTCGAGCCCCTCGTGCTCCTCACCGGGGCGACCGTTGCTCGCGCGACCGCCGACCGCGCCGACGGCTGGGTCGGCGTAGCGGGCGACGAGGTTCTCGAGCCAGTCGGGCGCGGCGTAGGCGTCGTCGTCGACGAACGCGATGATCTCGGAGCTGGTCTCGGCCACCCCGATGGCCCGCGAGGTGGCCGTGGATCCGCGCCCGGCATCGTTGCGGAGGTAGCGCACGCCCGGGAAGTCCGCCACGACGTCGACCGTCAGCCGGTGCGGCGACGAGTCGACGACGACGATCGCGTGGGGGGTCAGCGACTGGCAAGCGAGGTGCTCGAGGCAGATCCGCACGTTCTCCGGGCGGTTGAACGTCGCGACGACGACGTCGACCGACGAGGACGCGGCGTCTGTCATGGCAGGAGTATCGCACCGGATCGAGGCGGGCGTGGGCGACCCGGAGATCCCGTTTGCCACCGTTTGGGCCACCGTCCTCAGCCGCGCCACCCTGCCTCGGCGAGCGCCGCCTCGAGCAGGTCCGTGGCGGTATCCCAGGTGTAGCGCTGGGCGTTGCGCCGCCCCGCCTCGACGAGCGACGCACGCCGCTCCGGGTCGGACGCAATGGCGCGGACCGCCTCGACGACCTGCTGCGGCCTGCCCGGGTCGCAGAGCACCGCGCCGTCGCCGGCGACCTCCGGCATCGGGCCGGCGTGCAGAGCCACCACCGGGCACCCGCGCCGCTGCGCCTCAACCACCGGGATGCCGAAACCCTCGTAGACAGAGGGGAACACGAGCGCCGTGGCCCGCTCGTACAGCCAGGCGAGCTCGTCGTCGGTGAGTCGCCCGGCGAAGGTCGCGTGCGACCAGCGCGAGGTGCCGGCGTCGGAGAAGACCCGGCTGTCGCCGCGAGCACCCACCACGACGGACCGGATGCCGGCAGCCTCCAGCGCGTCGAGGGCCGGCGCGAGGTTCTTGTGGCGGGCGAAGGTGCCGACGCACAGCGCCCAGGGCTCGTCGTGGGGCACAAGGAGCCCGGGCCCCGGGCGCGTCGGGACGAATCGGTCGGTGTGGTCGCTGCCGTTGGGCACCACGTTGACCCGGGCGCGGTCGACGCCCACCACGTCGTGCAGCTCCTCCGCGCTGAACTGCGAGACGGTGAGCACCCGGCTCGCCCGGCGCCCGAGGACCCGGTACATCGAGCGGTACCAGGCACGAAAGGAGCGGCTGTAGGTCTCGGGATGCCGGAAGACGGACGCGTCGTGCAGCGTGGCCACCTGGCTGCGGGCTGCCAGCGGGGCGGGACCACCGAGGCTGAGCAGCAGGTTCCGCCGCGCCACCCACGGCAGCACGACCTGCTCGAAGAGCTGGCCGCTCGCGCGGGACCGCCGCACCTGCGCCGCCGACGCGATCGACTCGGGCACCACCGTCCCCCTCGGCACGTGCAGGACGACGCGGCCGGGGTGCCGGGCGACGAGGCGGGTGGTGAGCTCGAGCGCGTAGCGCTGCGTCCCTGTCGTGGCCTGGGAGAGGAACCTGCCGTTGACCGCGAGCGCCGGGGTCGGCGTCACCGGCTGCCGCCGGATCGGGGCCCGAAGTGAGCCGGAATCGCCACATACCCTCCTCGACGCGGGAAATGCCCCACACTGACACTCGGCACTGACCGAATCTAGCGGCCTCTCGTGAACTGATCGGACACCATGAAGGATCGACCGCGCGTCGCGATCGCGCACGACTACCTGACCCAGCGCGGCGGTGCCGAACGCGTCGTCCTCGCGCTGCTCCGGGCCTTCCCCGACGCGGTGATCCACACGACCCTCTACGACCCCGACGGCACCTACCCGGAGTTCCGTCACGCGCGCGTCGTCGTCTCCCCCCTCCACCGGATCAAGGCACTGCACCGGGAGCACCGCGCCGCGCTCCCCTTCCTTCCGTATGCCGTGTCGCGGCTCCCCGTCGACGCCGACGTCGTCGTCGTGTCGAGCTCGGGCTGGGCCCACGGGGTGCCGACGACGGGGCGCAAGCTCGTCTACTGCCACGCTCCCGCGCGCTGGCTCTACCAGCCCGCTGCCTACCTGGGCGGCGACGCCGGCCGGTCGGCCAAGGCGCGCGTCCTGTCGGCGCTCAGCGGCTGGCTGCGCCGGTGGGACGCCCGCGCCGCGGCGTCTGCCGACCGCTACCTCGCGAACTCGACGGTGGTCCGTGAACGCATCGCGGCGGCATACGGCATCGACGCGGAGGTGCTGCCCCCGCCCTACGGCATCGAGCCGGGCGGCCCGCAGGAGTGCGTGCCGGCGCTCGCCGACTGGGCCTGCGACGGTTACCTGCTCGTCGTGTCGCGGCTGCTGCCGTACAAGAACGTGGACGTCGCGGTCGAGGCGCTGCGGGGCATGCCCGAGCGGCTCGTCATCGTCGGGGCGGGCCCGCTCGAGGCGCGGCTGCGGCGCGAGGCGCCGGACAACGTCCGCATCGTCGCGCGCCTCACCGACGCCGAGCTGCGCTGGGTCTATGCGCACGCGCGCACGCTGCTCGCGCCGAGCCACGAGGACTTCGGGCTGACGCCGCTCGAGGCCGCCGCCTTCGGGGTGCCGACCCTGGCGCTGCGTGCCGGGGGCTATCTCGACACGGTCGACGAGGGCGTCAACGGGACCTTCTTCGACGAGGCGACGGCCGCGGTGGTGCGCGCCGCGGTGGTCGCCAACCGCGACCGGGTGTGGGACGCCGAGGGCATCCGGGCTCACGCGGAGCACTTCTCCGAGGCGCGTTTCGCCGAACGCATGCGTGCCGAGGTGGCCCGGATCCTAGAATGACCGAGGCCGGGGGCACGGGGGTGCGGTCGCGGTCCGGACAGTAGGGGGAGCATGGACGGCACGAGCACGCCCGACGGTGCGGCGGGACCACTGGCTGCGCCCACGCAGGTCGCAGTCCCCACGACCCACACGTCGTCGACGGCGCCAGTGGCGACCCGCCGCCTGGCCTACGTCGACACCATCCGCGGCTTCGCGGCCCTGTGGGTCTTCCTGCTGCACGTCCACGGCTACTGGCTCGACAACGTCCGCCCCCCGAAGCTGTCGGGCGACGGCTTCCTCGTGCGCGTCATGGGTTTCGGTGGCGCCGGCGTCGACATCTTCATCGTTCTCTCCGGCTTCTGCCTCACCCTGCCCCTCATCCGCGACGGTCGCCTGCGTGAGCTCGAGCCGCGCCGGTTCCTCCGGCGGCGGGCCTACCGGTTGCTGCCGGCGTACTACGCCGCCGTCGTCCTCGTCATGGCACTCGAGCTCGTGCCCGGCCTGCGTGAACGGCTGGTGAGCCGCGACCTGACCCCGACCGTCGCGCTCACCCACCTGACCCTGACGTTCCCGCTGTTCGGCGACACCCTCGGCGCGGTCAACGGTTCGCTGTGGTCCATCTCGCTCGAGGCGACGCTCTACCTGGGATTCCCGCTGCTGCTGCTCATGCACCGCCGGTGGGGCATGCGCCGCGTCCTTCTCCTGACGCTCTCGGTCGCGCTGGGCTGGGCGGTCTTCGGGCTGTGGTGGGCGGGGCAGCAGCACGCCGGTGGCTTGTTTCCCCAGCCCGACAAGCTCTTCCCGGCACGCTGGTTCCAGTTCGCCCTGGGCATGTGGGCCGCCACGCTGGTCAGGTCCCCACGGGAGGGCCACCTGCCGCGTGCGTGGCTGACGCTTCCGGCTGCGCTGGCCATCGGGCTGATCGGGTATGCCGGCGGCTGGAGCCCGGTGAGCGCGCTCGGTTTCGGGGTGGTGGCCGTGTGCCTGCTCGTGCTGCTGGCCCGCGTGCCCGGGCGGGTCTTCGACGTCGGTCCGCTTCGCTGGCTCACGTCGCTCGGGGTCATCTCGTTCAGCTTCTACCTGCTGCACCAGCCGGTCCTGCTCCTGACCTCCCGCCTGGCGCGGCCCGCCGAGTGGGGCATCGGGCTGACGACGCTCGTCGCGCTGGCAGTGGCCGGGACGGCGACGCTCCTGGCCGCGACGGTGTTCTACCACTTCATCGAGAAGCCCTTCCTCGTGCGCGGCAGCATGCGCAGCGTGGTGCGTGACGACACGCCCGGGGCTGCTAGCTGAAGGAAGCCTCGTGCACGACGAGGAACCAGCCGACGACCGGCGCGCCGACGGCGAGGATGATCGCCAGCACCCGTAGCGCCGGCGCGTGGCCGTAGACCTTCGCGAGCACGGCGGCGACCAGGCCGACGGCGAAGATGCCGATCGAGGTGGTGGCGAAGTGGGCGCTGAGCTCGACCATCTCCGGTGAGGTCGTGATGTTGGCGATCGTCGCCGCCTTGCCGGCGGGGCCCCACGGCGCGGGCAGCGGCACCTGGGCCAGCAGGAGGGCCGCCACGCCGAGCACGTCGGTGCGCAGGTGGGACTGCCGGAGGGCTGAGGCCTGCCGCCTGCTGCGCACCGACGGCAGCACCGCGGCGGTGGGTGGCGTCAGCGCGCGCGGCAGCGTGAGCAGCAGTCCCGGCAGGCCGGCCAGGGCGGCGAGGAAGGCCGCGTAGAGCTTGGGATGACCGCCCGAGGCGAGGCCGAGGACGGTGACGAGCGGCGCGGTCGCGTGCATGAGCAGCCACACGTAGGCGACGAAGGCGAGGACGGCTGCGATCGCAAAAGGGACATCGGCGCTGAAACGGCGTGGACGTCCGGCGGGCATGGCGGACAGTGTAAGCAGCCGTGACCCCGGTCCCGGACACCTACACTGACGCCGTGGACAGCACCCGAGCGCGTGACACCGACCTCTTCCGGCGCGATCGGGTCGACCCCGGAGACGGATCGTCGGGCGGCTCCGGCGACGACTGGGACGGCGACTCGCCGGCCGGCGGCGGCTCCCCGCGGCGCGAGAAGCGGCGCAACCGCAAGGTGCTCGTCGCGGCCCTCGTGCTGCTGCTCGTGCCGGTGCTCGCGGTCGGCGGCTACCTGGCGTGGCTGAACCACATCGTCACCAACAACGTGAAGCAGGAGCTGTTGCTGCCCGGCGGCGCGGGCAGTCAGCCCACCGACAAGAACGGCGACGTCGTCGCCCAGCCGACCGGCAACGGCACCAACTACCTCATCATCGGCAGCGACGCCGGGCCCGGCCGCGAGGGCGGTCGCTCCGACGTCATGGTGCTCGCGCACGTGCCGGCCGACCGCTCCGTCGTGACCCTGATCCACTTCCCGCGTGACCTCTACGTCCCCATCCCGGGCAACGGCAAGAACAAGCTCAACGCCGCGTATGCGTTCGGCGGGCCCCCGCTGCTCGTCAAGACGATGCAGAACATGCTCGGCGTCCGCATCGACCACGTGGCGCTCATCGGCTTCGAGGGCTTCAAGGCGATGACAGATGCCGTCGGCGGCGTCGACGTCAACGTCGAGGAGGCCTCCAAGGGCGACGGCAAGGTCTTCACCGAGGGCGTGCAGCACATGGACGGCGAGACGGCGCTCGTCTTCGTCCGCCAGCGCAAGCAGCTGAGCGAGGGCGACATCTCCCGTGGGCAGCGGCAGCTCGCCTTCATCAAGGCCCTGATGCTCAAGAGCCTGAGCAAGGACGTGCTGACCAACCCGCTCAAGCTCAAGGACTTCCTCGACGCGGCGACGACGAACCTGACGGTCGACCAGAAGCTCGACGTCGGCACGATGCGCTCCGAGGCGTTCGCGATGCGTGACCTGCGCGGCAACGACATCCGCTTCATCACCGCGCCGTTCACCGGCTTCGGCACCAGCCCCGCGGGCGCGTCCATCGACATCGTCGACGAGGTCAGGATGGGCGACCTCGGCGAGGCCATCCGAACCGACGCGCTGAACTCCTACAAGTAGGAGCACACCGGGTCTGGCGGCGATCCTGCCGGCCCGATGCGGGGTCGGGTCAGACCCGCTTCCAGGACGTGAGGTCGCCTCGCGAGACCCAGGTCTGGTCGCCGGCGACGATCCACGCGGCGCGGTCGGTGACCGACAGGCCGACCTCGCCCGGTCGGGCGCTCCCGACGGGCACGCAGTCGATGACGTTGGCGTCCTTGCCCTTGGCGACCTGGACGAGCTGGACGCCCGTGCACCCGTCGACGGTGCGGACGGCATACGTCCTCAGGGACCGGTCGGCGAGAACGTTGCCGAGCGCGACGGCGCCGGGCGCCTCTCCGGAGGCGGTCCAGGTGTCGCCGCCGTCGTCCGTCCTGACGACGGAGCCGTCGGCGCACAGGGCCTGCGCCTGGGTGCCAGAGGTGCGCGACAGGTCGAGGACTGCCTCGTCGCCGCAGGGGGTGGCCTTGGAGGCTCTCGGCGTGAGCACCCGGGTCGGCTCGTCGAGCCGCCTGGCCCACCCGCCGCTCACGGCGGTGGGCGGCTGCCACTTCCGGCCGAGGTCACGGGTGGCGTACTGCTTCGGCGCGCAGTCGGAGCCGGAGCCCACGACGAAGGCCCGGGACTTGTCGACCGGCTGGATGCGGGCGAGGGCAGGCGCCGGCGAGCGCACCGTGGTCCACGTGTCGCCGCCGTCGCGGGTCACCTGCATGGTGGCGCCTCCCGAGTCGCACGACCCGGTGGTCGCCCGCCAGGCTGTCGTGGCGTCGAGGGCGGAGACGAGCCGGGTGACCGGGACGGCGCTGGGCGAGGACGTGCTGAACGACGGGCTGGGCGTTGTCGTCGTCGGCGTGGCCGGGCTCGTCGGGGACGCGATGGGCGTCGACGAGGTCTGTGGCAGCGCGACGGGCGTCTCGCGGCCGGCCCGCAGGGCCAGCGCGACCAGGCCCACGTCGACGACGAGGAAGGCCACGAGACCGGCCAACGCCACTCGGTTGTTCATCGCTCGAGCTTCCCCTTCGCCTGCCAGATGGTCGCTCCCCCGCGGGCCATGCTAGGGGCGGATCCGCTTGCGGCACGTGGCGGTCCGCGGGAGGTTCAGACGGCGGGCGGCTTCAGCGCGGCAGCCACGACAGGCAGCTGCGCCTCGATCTCGGCCGACATCAGGGCATATGCCGCAGAACTGCGCCCGTAGGGGTCCGGTATGTCCGATTCGGCGGCGGTGCGAGCCGGCTTGAGGCCGCGGCGGCCGCGGGCCACATCGGCGAGGCTCGCGGCCCACGGCGTGTCGGGGCCGGTCGCGTCGGCCTCCGACGCGGCGGCAGCGAGCTCCGGCTCGGCGTCGCGCACGAGGTCGGCCAGCTCGCCGAGGGTGAAGGTCTTGCGCAGCGCCCGTGGGTGCAGGGCCACGGCGTCGGCACGGTGCCGCTGCGTCGCGGTGATGACGAGGTCGGCGTCGCCGAGCATCGCCGGCACGAGCTGCCGCGAGGCGAAGCCGGCGGTGTCTGCTCCGACGCCGCCGAGCGCCGCGACCGAGCCGGGCTCGATGTCGGCGCCGACGAGCGCCCGGGTGCCGGCGCTCTCGACCTCGACGTCCAGCCCGGAGAGGAGCTGGCGCAGCCGGCGTTCGAGGTAGGGCGAGCGGCAGACGTTGCCGGTGCAGATCACGAGGATCCGCCCGACTCGCCTCAAGGGCGGCCGCCGGCCAGCGACCGGGTGTGCGCGAGGCAGGCCTCGAGGCTCGGCAGCAGGCCGGCCTCTTCGGCCTCGTCGAGCGACGGCGCCGCGGCGTCCTTCGGCGAGATCAGCGGCTGGAAGCCGGCGGGCAGCTCGAGCGCGATGCGCGGGTCGAGCGGGTTGATGCCGCGCTCGACGGCGGGGTTGAAGACCTCGGAGCAGAGATAGACGGCCGTCCCGTCCTCGATGCAGGCCAGCGCGTGGCCCAGGCCCTCGGAGAGGTAGACAGCACGCCGGTCGACGGTGTCGAGCAGGACGGAGTCCCACTGCCCGAAGGTGGGCGAGCCGACGCGCAGGTCGATGACGTAGTCGACGAAGACGCCGCCGGTGACCGTGACGTACTTCGCCTGCGAGGGCGGCACGTCGGCGAAGTGGATGCCGCGCAGCGCGCCGGCGGTGGAGACCGAGATGTTGGTCTGGCGCACCTGCAGGTCGTGGCCGATGGCCTTGGCCAGGTGGTCGACGCGGAAGCCCTCGGCGAAGACGCCGCGGTCGTCGGGGAACTGCCGGGGGGTGATCTCGAAGGCGCCGTCGACGCACAGCGGACGAATCTCCATCAGATCTCCTCCCGGGCCTCGGCGAGCAGGGCGTGCAGGTAGAGGCCGTAGCCGCTCTTGGCCTGCGCGTCGGCGTGCACCCGCAGGCCGTCGTCGTCGAGCCAGCCGTTGCGCCACGCCACCTCCTCGACGCACCCGATCTTCTGGCCCTGGCGGGCCTCGACCACGTGCACGTACTGGCTGGCCTCCATCAGGCCGGTGAACGTGCCGGTGTCGAACCAGGCGGTGCCCCGCGGCAGGGGCGTGACGGTGAGCGTGCCGCGGTGGAGGTACTCGTCGTTGACGGCCGTGATCTCCAGCTCGCCGCGCTCGCTCGGCGTGAGGTTGCGGGCGATGTCGACGACGTCGTTGTCGTAGAAGTAGAGGCCGGGCACGGCGTAGTTGGACTTGGGATGCTCCGGCTTCTCCTCGATCGAGAGCACCGTGCCGTCCGAGTCGAACTCCACGACACCGTATGCCGTGGGGTCGGCGACGCGGTAGGCGAAGACGTGCCCGCCCTTGACGTCGGTGTTGTCGCGCAGCCTGGTGCCGAGGCCGGGGCCGAAGAAGATGTTGTCGCCGAGGACGAGAGCGACCTCGTCGTCGCCGATGAAGTCGGCACCCAGCACGAAGGCCTGGGCCAGTCCGTCGGGACTCGGCTGGACGGCATACTCGATCGACATGCCCCACTGGGAACCGTCACCGAGGAGCCGGCGGAACTGGTCGGAGTCAGCGGGGGTCGTGATGACGAGGACCTCGCGGATGCCGGCCATCATGAGGGTCGACAAGGGGTAGTAGACCATCGGCTTGTCGTAGACCGGCATGAGCTGCTTGCTGATGCCGCGGGTGATGGGATGCAGGCGCGTCCCGGAGCCGCCGGCGAGGATGATGCCCTTCATGGTGGCCCAGCCTAGGGGGACGAAGCGGGCCGCGTGACATCCAGGCCGGTCAGGACGCGGCGGACCACGTCTTGAGGTTGCCGCCGGAGCGCCAGGTGTCACCCGCCACGGCGAGCCAGCCGGCGCCGTTGACGACGCTGAGCGACACCCGGCCCTCGACGTCGGTGAGCGGGGTCGTGACGCAGGCGACGCGCGAGGCCGCGCCGTCGGAGACCTTGGCCACCTCGATGCCGGCGCAGCCGTCGGTGACCCGGGCGACGTAGGCAACCGCGGTGTCCTTCTCATCACGGGTCGCGATGGTGAGGGTGCCCTTGACCGTGGCGAGCGTGCTCCAGCGGGCGCCGCCGTCGGTGGAGCGGACGAGGCGCCCGTCGGCGCAGGCGGCAACGGCGCGGGTGGCGCTCACCCGCGCGAGGTCGATGAGGTTCGTCGAGCCGCAGGGGCGCGCGTCGGGACGCTCGGGGGTGATGGCGAGGGTGGGCTTGTCGCCGCCGGGGACCCGTGACCAGCCGCCCTCGACGTCGCTGGGGCGGGTCCACGACTTCGCGTCGTCGTCGGTGTCGAACTCGGCCGCCGAGCAGCCGGAGCGAACGCCGATGACGAAGCCGCGGTCGGAGCCGACCGGCTGGATGCGGCCGAGCGCCCGCGCCGGGGTGTCGCGCGTGGTCCACGTGCGGCCGCCGTCGTCGGTGGCGCTCAGGGTGGCGCCGCCGTCACGGCAGCTGCCGACGGTCGAACGCCAGGCGCGCTTGCCGTCGACCGCGGCGATGACCTCACGCAGGGGTGCTGGCTGGATGACGGGTGCGGCGCTCGTGGTCGGCGACGTCGCCACCACGGCGGCCACCGGGGTGGGCGTCTCGGAGGCGGCCCCGGCCGCGTCCGGCCGGAAGGCGAGGACGACGAGGAGCGCATCCACGACGAGAAGGGCGAGCAGTCCGGCGAATGCCAGCCGCCCCGCCGAGGTCTCAGACATCCACCGCATCACGACCCACACTGTACGGACCCACTCGGTCCAATGCGCGCATCCGGGGCCTTCGGGACTACCATGCCCGTGAACTGATGTGTCGGAAATGTCCGAGCGGGGAGCTGCGTCACTGCGCGCGGCTGGAATGAGAGACGGCGCTGTGGAGCTGCAGGACTACCTGAACGTCATCCGAAAGCGTTGGATGATCATCGCCGCCGTCGCCCTCGTGACCCTCGGCCTGGCGGCCGCCTACACGGCCCTCAGCCCGAGGACGTATGCCGCGACCACCGAGTTCTTCGTCCGCACCTCGGGTGACGACACGACCTCCGCGCTGCAACAGGGGAACACCTTCGCGCAGGCCCGCGTCAAGAGCTACTCGCAGGTCCTCCGGACAGAGCGTGTGCTGGCGCCGGTCATCAAGCAGGCCGGACTGAACACCACGCCCCAGAAGCTTGCCGACCAGGTCACCGCCTCCATCCCTCTTGACACGGTTCTGATCGACGTCACCGTCACGGACCGCTCGCCGGCGGGCGCCCAGCGCATCGCCGCGGCCATCTCCGAGGTCTTCCCGGCACAGGTTCAGGAGATCGAGAGCACGGGCAGCCAGACCAGTCCGATCACCGTCAAGGTGCTCAAGAGCGCGCAGGCAGATTCCACGCCGGTCAGCCCCAAGCCGACCCGCAACCTCGCGCTGGGCCTCGTCCTCGGGCTGCTGCTCGGCTTCGGCGTGGCGCTGCTGCGCGACGTCCTGGACAAGTCGGTGAAGTCCCAGAGCGACCTCGAGGCGGTCACCGACCGCACGGTCCTCGGCAGCATCGCCTTCGACAGCGAGGCCTCGGCGCACCCGCTCATCGTCCAGGTCGACCCACGCTCGCAGCGCGCCGAGGCCTTCCGGTCGCTGCGTACGAACCTGCAGTTCGTCGACGTCGCCAACCCGCCCAAGTCGCTCGTCATCACCTCCTCCCTCCCCGGCGAGGGCAAGTCCACGACCACGGCCAACCTGGCTATCAGCCTTGCCGAAACCGGCCTCAAGGTCGTCGTCATCGAGGGCGACCTACGCCGGCCGCGGCTGCTCGACTACCTCGGTTTCGAGGGCTCGGTGGGCTTGACCGACGTGCTCATCGGCCGGGTCGAGGTCGACGACGTGCTCCAGCCCTTCGGCCGCTCCGGCCTCTACCTGCTCGGCGCCGGACCCATCCCGCCCAACCCGAGCGAGCTGCTCGGCTCAGCCAACATGGAACAGCTCGTCGCCGACCTGGCCGAGCGCTTCGACTACGTCCTCATCGACGCTCCCCCGCTACTGCCCGTCACGGACGCAGCGGTGCTCAGCACCATCGCCGACGGGGCGCTCGTCGTCGTGGGCGCCGGAGTGGCGCAGCGCGAGCACGTGCGCCGCGCGCTCGACACGCTCGAGCAGGTCAACGGCTCGGTGTTCGGCCTCATCCTCAACCGCGTCAAGGCCAAGGAGCTCGGTGCCGGCTACGGCACGTACGAGTACGACTACCGTCCGGAGAGCGAGCGGCAGCGCGCCAAGGACCGCATTGGCCGTCGACACCGCCGTCCGGTCGCCTCCGCCGACGAGGTCGGCCCGGTGAACCCCCGCCCGACCATGCCCGCGGCGCCCGCACCGCGCACGGCCCCCGGGGCGACGCCAGGGGCGCCCATTCCCCCGAACGGTGCGCCGCTTGCCGGCTCCGGCCGAGGCGCCGCCCTCGAGCAGCAGTCCGGGCCGCAGCCGACCTTCCCTGCCGACGACTCGATCTTCCACTGATATGTAGGTGATCCTGTCAAGTGGGCAGGGTGAAGCGGGGTCCACTCTGGCCGGAGGGGACCCCGCTTCGTCGTTCCCGGGGTGGTGTCAGGAGGCGGCGTGTCAGGCGACGCGCGGTCAGTCTGATATGCGCGGGTTGGCTACCGCAGGGCCTTGTTTCGGCTGGACAGGCGGGGGCGGGTCTGAGGTCGAGCGTGCCCATCGACCTTGAGGAGTCAAAGGGTGCTCTCAGTGCACACGCTGGTCCTGTCCTCGCGCTGCTGGCCGGACACCACGGGTGGCCCGGGAACGGGCTAGGAGGTCTTATTCGTCCATCACGGCCAAGGACCAGCACCAGCCGGCGAGCTCGCGGGCGATCGCGGTGTTGGCGACGGTGTGCCGCTTGCGGTGCGCGGCCAGCACGGTCCACCGGTGGTGCAGGCGCCGATTGCCGGCGTCGCCGCGGGCGGCAGCAGCGGCTGGCGCCTTCGCCCACCGGTCCTGCATGGTCTTGCCCGGTCCGTAGCGAGGCTGGTGATGCCACGCCGCCTCGATCAGCAGCCGTCGGGCATGGCTGTTCCCGGTCTTGGTGATCCCACCCTGGGAGCGGCTGGATCCGGAGGAGTGCTCTGACGGGACCAGCCCGAGGTAGGCGCCGATCGACGCGCCGGTGAGCCGGTGCCAGTCCCCGATCTCGACGGCGAGGGCGAACCCGGTCGTCGTCGATATCCCCCGCAGGCAACACAGCCGGCGGGTCACGGCCGTGAACTCGCTGTCACCGGCCAGCGCGAGGATCGCCGCGTCGAGCCGGTCCCGGCGGGCCAGGGCATGGACGGTCGCGTCGTAGGCGTCATCGAACGCCGCCAGCGTCCCGGCCCCACTTGTGGCGAGGTGCTCTTTCCGGGTCCGGCGCAGCCATGCGTCGTGCCTGCCGGTCCAGGCATCGCCGTCGTACACGTGCCCGTGGCGCAGCAGCATCTTGGACAGTCGGTGCCGGGCGGCCATCAACCCGCCATCAACGTGGTTCGGGCATCGTCACGGGCCCGGACCAGGTCCCGCGCGGACTCCTGCGCAGGAGTCGGGATCGTGACCGCGACGATGTCATCGTTGCGGGCCAGCCGGGCCAGCAACACCGCGTCCTTCGCGTCGGTCTTGACCCGGTCACCTGCAGGGCGCAGCAGCTTGCTCGGTGCCGCCACTTGGCATCGGTGTCCCGCCGCGAGCAGTCCCCGGGCCAGGCCGTATCCGGTCGGGCCCGCCTCGTAGGTGACCAGCACCGGACCGTGGTCAACGGTTAGCTCCGTCACGAACCCGAGCACCGTCACTGGGTCCGGTGACAGCCTCCGCTCGATCACTTCACCGGTCACGGTGTCGATCGCCGCCGCCCGGACCGACCGGGCGTGAACATCCAACCCAAGACTCGTACGCTCAAGGAACACCGGAGCCTCCTATGCATGTCGGCACCCGCCACCCGATATGGCAGGTGATCCACGAATCACTGCATACGCGAGGCTCCGGCCTCAAGACCCCAGCACCGCGACCCTCATAGGGTCTGATCGGCGCCTCCGCCCGCCGTTGAGGTGCACAGGGCCCGTCACCGCACTGCGGTGACGGGCCCTTCGTCGGTGCGTCGTCTGGGCGGCCTCAGCGCGAGGCGCGGACCCGTGACGACCCTGCCACGGAGCCGAACGTGGCCACGACGGCGCGCAGGTTGTCCTCGATGCGGGCGAAGGCCTCCGCGTGCGTGCGGGCAGAGCGCCTGTAGGGGTCGACGACGTCGACCTCCATGACGTCGCGCGGTGGCACGGTGCCGCGCGAAGCTGCGGCCTCGGCGACCACCTGCGGCAGCCAGGGGCGTGCCGGAGTGATGGGTCGCCACGACTGCGACGAGCGGCAGAGGTCGGCGAAGTCGCCGAGGGCGAAGATGCGCCGCATGGCGGCCGGATGCAGCCGGGCGACCTCGCCGCGGTGCGTGCGCGTCAAGGTGAGGACGAGCTCCGCAGCTTCGATGATCTGCAGCGTGACGAGGCGAGCGGCGAAGCCCGTGACGTCCGCCCCGACTCGGCGCAGCTGCTCGCTCGTCTCGGGCTCCATGTCCGAGCCGACAACCGCACCGGTCCCGGCGCTGGCGATGGGCACGCCCGCGTCGGGCAGCAGCTGGCGCAGGCGCCGCTCCGCGTACGGTGAGCGGCAGATGTTGCCGGTGCAGATGAAAAGGATGCCGCGGGCGTGAGGGAGGTCCCCAGGCATCGTGCCCCCTGTGTGTCGACGTGGCCGGGTAGGCCGTCATCGTAAGGGCGCTCGCCTTACCCAAGTGACGTAAACGGCGCTTTCGGTAAAAACTCCGCAGGTTGCTCCCAACGTGCCACGGGAGTCACCAGATCGAGCTGGACCGGCGCCCCATCCCGCGGTAGTCCCAGCCGGCGTCGTTCCACGCCCGAGGGTCGAGCACGTTGCGGCCGTCGATGATCCGGGGGGTGGCGACGAGCGACTTGGCGTGTGAGGGGTCGAGCTCGACGTAGTCCTTCCACGCCGTCAGGAGCATCACGAGGTCGGCGCCGGCCAAGGCGTCCTCGGCGGAGTCGACGATGTGGAGGTCGGGCCGGACGTCGCGCACCGCGTCGGCCCCCGCCGGGTCGGTCGCGACGACGTTCGCCCCCCGCCCCCAGAGCCGGCCGGCGATGTCGAGGGCCGGGGAGTCGCGTACGTCGTCACTGTCGGGCTTGAAGCTGAGGCCCAGCACGGCGACCTTCACCCCGACGAGGCGCCCCCCGGCCATCTCGGAGGCCAGCTCCACGGCGTGGTCACGGCGGCGCATGTTGATGGAGTCGACCTCGCGCAGGAAGGTCAGCGACTGGTCGACCCCCAGCTCACCGGCCCGCGCCATGAAGGCCCGGATGTCCTTGGGCAAGCACCCTCCCCCGAAGCCGATGCCGGCCTGGAGGAACTTCGTCCCGATGCGATCGTCGTGGCCGATGGCCTCGGCTAGACGCGAGACGTCGGCCCCGGACGCATCGCACAGCTCGGCCATGGAGTTGATGAAGGAGATCTTCGTGGCGAGGAAGGAGTTGGCGGCGACCTTGACGAGCTCGGCCGTCGGGTAGTTGACGAGCAGTCGCGGGATGCCGGCCTCGATGATCGGGGCGTAGACCTCGTCGACGGCCGCCCGACCGATCTCGCCGCGCTCGCGGTCGTCGGGCAGGCCGTAGACGACGCGGTCGGGCCGCTGGGTGTCCTGGACGGCATACCCCTCGCGGAGGAACTCCGGGTTCCACACGACGACGGCGTCCACGCCGGCGTCCGCCAGGCGGTCGGCGACGGACTGGGCCGTCCCCACCGGGACGGTGGACTTCCCGACCACGACGATCGGGCCGTCAGCGGGGGCCGTCGCGTTGGCGATGATGTCGTCGACCGCCGACCAGACGTAGCTCATGTCCGCGGCGTAGCTGCCACCGCGCTGCGGGGTGCCGACGGCGATGAAGTGGACCTGCGCGTCGGCGATCTGGGACTTGTCGGTGGTGAAGGTCAGCGAGCCGCCCTCGACGCCCTTCCGCAGCAGCGGCTCGAGCCCGGGCTCGTGGAAGGACGGGATGCCTGCAGCGAGCTTGGCCACCTTGCCTTCGTCAATGTCGACGCCGACGACGTCGTGGCCGAAGTCGGCCATGCACGCGGCGTGCACCGCTCCGAGGTATCCGCATCCGATGACCGAGATCTTCACGCCGGGAGCATACCGAGCGGCCCGCGAGCGACCGATGAGCCCGAGAGGACGCCAGTTCGTTATCCTCGGCCCATGCGCGTACTGGTCACCGGCGGAGCCGGCTTCATCGGCTCGAACTTTGTCCTCCGAGCGCGCGAGACGCGCCCCGACTGGGCGCTGACGGTCATCGACTCAATGACGTATGCCGCCAACCGCCAGTCGCTCGCACCGGTCCTCTCCGATCTCGGCGGCGACGGTTCGGTGCGGCTCGTCGAGGGCTCGGTGGCCGACGCATCGCTCGTCGACGGCCTCGTCGCCGACCACGATGTCGTCGTGCACTTCGCGGCCGAGTCGCACAACGACAACAGCCTCGACAGCCCGTGGCCGTTCGTCGAGAGCAACGTGGTGGGCACCTTCACGTTGCTCGAGGCGGTCCGCCGCCACGGCAAGCGGCTGCACCACATCTCGACCGACGAGGTCTACGGCGACCTGGAGCTCGACGACCCCGAGCGGTTCACCGAGCAGACCCCGGTCAACCCGTCGTCGCCCTACTCGGCCACCAAGGCAGGCGCGGACCTGCTGGTTCGTGCGTGGATTCGCTCGTTCGGCATCCAGGCGACCGTGTCGAACTGCTCGAACAACTATGGCCCGCGCCAGCACGTCGAGAAGTTCATTCCGCGCCAGATCACGAACATCCTCGACGACATCCGGCCGAAGCTCTACGGCTCTGGCCTCAACGTGCGTGACTGGATCCACGTCGACGACCACAACGACGCCGTCATCGCCATCCTCGAGCAGGGCCGCGTCGGCGAGACCTACCTCATTGGTGCCGACGGCGAGCGCAACAACCTCGAGATTGTGCGCATGCTGCTCGACCTCATGGGCAAGCCCAACGACTGGTTCGACCACGTCGACGACCGTCCAGGCCACGACCTGCGCTACGCCATCGACTCCTCGAAGCTGCGCGCCGAGACCGGCTGGCGCCCCCGCTACAGCGACGTCCGCGCGGGGCTCGAGGCGACGGTCGAGTGGTACGCCGCCAACCGCGACTGGTGGGAGGCCGCCAAGGTCGCTTCCGAGCAGACGTACGCCCGGCTGGGCCGGTGACAGCCTCCTCCCCCGGACGCGCGCTCGTCACCGGCGCAGGCGGGATGCTGGCGCACGACCTCGTGCCAGCCCTCCGCCAAGCAGGCTGGGTGGTCACCGCCCTGGGCCGCGCCGACCTCGACGTCACAGATCCGGCGCAGTGCATCGCCGCCATCGACGGGCACGACCTCGTACTCAACACGGCGGCCTACACGGCTGTCGATGACGCCGAGACAAATGAGGCGGCCGCCTTCGCGGTCAATGCCGTCGGCGCCGCGAATGTCGCGCGCGCGAGCGCCCGGGCCGGCGCTCGCCTCGTGCATGTCTCCACCGACTACGTCTTCGACGGCACCGCCACCGAGCCGTACGCCGTCGACCACCCAGTGGCGCCGCGCTCGGCCTACGGCCGCACCAAGGCCGCTGGCGAGTGGGCGGTGCAAGCCCTGTGCCCACAGTCGTGGGTCGTGCGCACGGCGTGGCTCTACGGCGCCGGTGGGCCGAACTTCGTATCCACGATGCTGCGGCTGGCGTCCGAGCGCGAGACGGTCTCGGTCGTCGACGACCAGGTCGGGCAGCCAACGTGGACCGTCGACCTCTCGGACCTCATCGTGCGGATCGTCGAGGGGGAGGCGCCCTTCGGCATACACCACGGGACCTCCAGCGGCCAGACGACATGGTTCGGCTTCGCCCACGCCGTCTTCGAGCTCAACGGGCTCGACCCCCAGCGGGTGCTCCCGACGACAACGGATGCCTTCCCCCGCCC
>NZ_JBYTCI010000035.1:0-33836 GCF_058790095.1 Terrabacter sp. FW104-15G4B
GGTCAGGGGAGGGCGGGGTAGTCCGTGTAGCCCTCGGCGCCACCGCCGTAGAACGTCTTCGGGTTCGGCTCGTTGAGGGCAGCGCCCTCGCGCCAGCGCCGCACGAGGTCCGGGTTGGCGAGGAACTCGCGCCCGACCGCGACGAGGTCGCCGAGGTCGCGCTCGAGGATGTCCTCGACGTCGGCCAGCTCGGTCACCTTGCCGAAGCCGGTGTTGAGGATGACCGGGCCGCCGAAGCGCTTGCGCACGTCGCGGACGATGTCGGACTCCGGGTCGCCGAGGATGCTGAGGTAGGCCAGGCCGAGCGGCGCGATGCCCTCGACGAGCGACTCGTACGTCGCGGCGGTGTCGGCCTCGTCCTCCTCCAACACGCCCTGGATGTTGTGCGCCGGCGAGATGCGGATGCCGACGCGGTCGGCGCCGATCGCCTCGGCCACGGCCTTGGTGATCTCGACGGTGAGGCGCGCGCGGTTCTCGGGCGAGCCGCCGTAGGCATCGGTGCGCTGGTTGCTCGACGGGGCGAGGAACTGGTGCGGCAGGTAGCCGTTCGCGGCGTGGATCTCGACACCGTCGAGCCCGGCGGCGATGGCCTGGCGAGACGCGTGGACGAACTCCGCCACGAGCGCGGGGATCGCCTCGGTCTCGAGGGCGCGCGGGACGGCATACGCCTGCTGGCCGCTCGCGGTCACGATCTCGCCGGGCGCGGCGATGGCGCTCGGGGCGACGCTCTCGAGCCCACCCTTGTTGTCCGGGTGCGCGACGCGCCCGGCGTGCATGAGCTGGACGACGACGTGTCCGCCGCCCGCGTGCACCGCGTCGGCGACGAGGCGCCAGCCGGTGACCTGCTCGTCGGAGTGGATGCCGGGGGTGTCGAGGTAGCCCTGGCCGACGGCGCTCGGCTGGGTGCCCTCGGTGATGATCAGGCCGGCGCTCGCGCGCTGGCCGTAGTACTGCGCGTTGAGCTCGGTCGGCGCCTGGCCCTCACCCGCGCGGTTGCGCGTCAGCGGTGCCATGACGAAGCGCTGGGGGAGGTCCCAGCGGCCGATACGGATGCTCTCGAAAGCCGTGCTCACAGGCCTGCTCCTGAAGTGTGGGGACTGTCGGATCTGTCGGGGCCGCCACCGAGGCGGTGGAGACTTCAACTACCTGGGCGACAAGGAGCAGGAGCGGCCGATCATTCCCATGTGCCCGCAGTGTGGGCGATGTCGCAGGAAGGACCGGGCAGGTACGCCGGAGGGGGGGATGCCCGAAGGCATCCTCCCCTCTCGAAGCCGCGTCAGCGAGCGGCTCGGCTCACGGAGCGTAGATGAACGACATGCCGCCGCTCAGGGTGACCGTGCGGGTGTTGTAGTTGTAGGCGCCCGCCATCGCGTTCATCTCGATGATCGACACCTTGTTGCCGTTGACGGCCGTCACCCAGGCGACGTGCCCCACGCTGGAGGAGCCGGCGACGCCGGGCTGCATGACGATGATGGAGCGCGTACGCGGCGTGGAGCTCACGGTGTAGCCCGCGGACCGCGCGCCCGAGGCCCAGACCATCGCGTTGCCGGTCCAGCCGCCCGGGTAGTAGCCCTCGGACTGGTACCACTTGTTGAGGGCGCCCCAGGTGCACTGGCCGGCGGTGGCCCAGTTGGACGAGGCGCGCATGCCGGACGAGGCGCTCGGAACGGACGCGTTGCTGCGCGACTTGGTCGCCGACGTGCTCGTCGTCAGCGTCTTGCGGGTGACGTCGCGCGAGGCGCGGGTGGCCGCAGCCTTGCGGTCGGCCAGGGTCTTGCTGGCGGCGACAGCCTTGCTGGCGGCGACGGCCTTGGCCTCGGCGCGCTCCTGCTCGACCTGCACGTCCTTGATGACCTGCGGCTTCGGCGTGGCGACGCGCTGCGCGGCGACCTGCTGGGCGGCGGGAGCGTAGCCGATCTTCGACAGCGCCGTCGAAGCGGCCGGAGCCGCTGGGGTCGCGGTCGCCGGGCCGACGGCGGCGGGAGCCGCCCCGACACCAGCAGCGGCGACTCCGGCCGGGGCCTGGGACAGGGTGTCGGCGCTCGCCGAGCTGGCGAAGGTGGCGACGAGGCCACCGGTTGCTGCGACGACCGCTCCCGCCTTGATGGCCGGCTGAGCCGACTCACTGGCGATGAGCTTGAGTTCGATGAGTGGGTTGTAGCGGCCTGGCGCACGGTGGCGACCGCGAATGGTCTCGTTGTTCACGCTGTTGAACCTCTCCGCGCCTACGAAGTTAGCTGTCGGGTTCGGGCGGAAAGGTGCCCGGTCCTCACCCACCTCACGAACGAGTCGTGTCGGCGGGCGAGATCTTCACCCCAAGGACGTCCGAAGTCGTTACGCCGGACGCCCGGAGAAACTCGTGGTTCCTCCGCTCCCGTCACAAGGTTTGCTCTCTCTCGTCAGGCGGTGACGGGACTAGGCGGTCCACCTCACGAGAGCCCGACCAGGTGGCCGGGCTTCCGGAAGAGTAGACGAGCCAACTGGCAAAAGTCACGCCACGGTAACGGCGACGCGCCGTAACAAGGCTTTGACGTCCGTTTTGACCGCCTTTACGAGCGCATGACCGGTGCGGGGTGTGACGCGGTTCACATCCAAACCGCGAGCGGAGCCCTCGTGCCTCGGGTAGCCCGGCCCCGTCTCGGTGCCTGCGCCTCGACGTCCTGGGGCTCAGCTCTCGGACTTCTCCGACACGGCGGCGCGCCGCTCGAGGCACAGGTGGGTGATCTGGGTGACCAGCTCGAGGGGCACGGGGCGGGTGATCGGGAAGCGCACGGTGTCCTTGGCGCGGCGGTAGGGCGCGATCGCCTCCTCGAAGTCCGCGTCGCCGGTCGGCACGGGATAGAGGCCGACGTGGTTCTTCCAGCCGGCGTAGTAGATCAGCGGCTTGCCGTCGACCGTGAACGTCGCCATGCCGTAGCTGATCTTCTCGCCGGCGTGCGGGGCAGCCTGGCTGATCGTGCGTCGGACCCCTGCGAGCTGGGTTCGCGTCTCCTCGGGGTAGGAGGCGATGTAGTCATCGACGGACGCAAATCTCGGGGCCAATCCTGGTCCTCACTTCAGTTCCGGACCGGTCGTTGGAGGGGTCATCCCGACCCTATTGCGCAAAACGGACGCGCGCAAAACAAGTTCTCACTCACTGACCAGACCGTCAGAAATGTGCGTACCGTGCCGTTTCGGGTGCGGCTCGACGCAGGAGCTCCCCGACGTCGGTGTGTTGGGCGGCGCGCAGCGGTCAGACGTCGACCCACCGCTCGCCGTCGAGCACCCGCGCGAGAACACCGTGCGGGCGGCGGCCGAGCAGCGTCGCGGTCGCGAAGTCGGCGGCCAGGCCGTCGAAGACTGCGTGCCGGCCCACCATCGCGTGCTTGCCGCCCTTGACGGTGACGTAGCCGACCTGATCGGCGGTCCTGGTCAGGTCCCGAGCGACCGCGGCGGAGTTCGCGGGTCTCGCGACCCGGTCATCGTCGCCGTGGACCACGAGCACCCGGCGCCCGCCCACGTCGAGGCGCCCCTCGGTCGGGTAGACCCACGGGTTGAGCGCCACGGCGCTGAAGACCGGCTCCTCCGCGGCCGCGAGCAGGGCCGCTCGTCCGCCGAGCGAGTGCCCCACGAGGCAGACCCGCAGGTCCGGGCCGAACCGCTCGGCGACCAGGCCGAGTGCCCAGCGCACGTCGTCGACCGGGGTGTGGTGGGCGTCCCAGCCTCGCGTCGAGTTGAGCAGCCGCAGGACGGCCAGCTCGCCCCTTCCGGCGCGGGCGATGCGGTGCGCGATCGGCACCATCCGCAGCACCGACAGCTGGGCCGGGCTCACCCGCATCGGCTCACGTCTGGCCCCGCCACCGTGGAGCACGAGGGCGACGCCCCTGGGCTCCCTCGGCGCGGCCGTGTCGATGAGCCGGGCGTCCGTCACGTGGTGCTCCGTCGTCGAGGGGCCGAGAGTGGTCAGCCGAGGGGGTCGGACGCATGCCGTGTGCCCGGTCACTGCCCCACCGTTCACCGCTCCCACCGTCGAGAGGCCACGAACCGGGGGCCCGCTCGTGACGGTAGCCCTTCGGAGCGGGCGCCCGAACGGTTTGGTCAAACGGCATACGCGATCAGCCGACGCCGGACGAGTGGTGGGTCAGGGGCGCAGGAGGACCTTGATCGCGCGGCGCTCGTCCATGGCCTTGTAGCCCTCGGCGACCTCGTCGAGCGGGAGGGTGAGGTCGAAGACCTTGCCCGGGTCGATGCGGCCGTCGAGGACACGTTCCAGCAGGTCGGGCAGATAGGTGCGCACCGGGGCCATGCCGCCGGCGAGGCCGACGTTGCGGACGAACATCTGCCGGACGGGCAGCTCGACGCCGTGCGGGGCGCCGACGAAGCCGACGGTCGAGCCGGGGCGGCCGATGCGGAAGGCCGTCTTCATCGACTGGTCGGTGCCGACGCACTCGAGCACCGAGTCGGCTCCGACGCCGTCGGTCAGCTCCAGGATCGCCTCGACGCCGGCGTCGTCACGCTCGGCGACGACGTGCGTGGCGCCGAACTCGCGGGCGAGCGCCTGGCGCGGCTCGTGCCGCGACATCGCGACGATGCGCTCGGCCCCGAGCTCCCTGGCGGCGATGACCCCGCAGAGGCCGACCGCGCCGTCGCCGACGACGACGGCGGTCCCGCCGGGACGCACCCGTGAGGAGACGGCCGCGTGCCAGCCCGTCGCCATGACGTCGGCCAGAGTCAGCAGCGACGGGATGAGGGCGTCGTCGGGCATGCCATCGGTCTTGACGAGGCTGCCGTCGGCCTGGGTGGCGCGGACCAGCTCGGCCTGGCCGCTCTCGGTCCAGCCCTGGTGGTCGCAGACCGAGGTCATGCCGGCTCGGCAGTGCGGGCAGGTGTTGTCGCAGTGGACGAACGGGATGACGACGAAGTCGCCCTGCCTGAACTCGCGGACGTCTCCGCCGACCGCCTCGACGACGCCGACGGCCTCGTGACCGATCGTCGAGCCCTCGGTGATCGGGTTGGCGCCGCGGTAGGGCCACAGGTCGGAGCCGCAGATGCAGCCGGCGACGACGCGCACGACGGCGTCGGTCGGCTCCTCGATGGTGGGGTCGGGGACGTCGGAGAGGCGGATGTCACCCGGGGCATGGATCGTCGTGGCACGCATGCGCCCATCCTTCTCCCGCCACCGTGCGGGCTCAAACCGGCGGTGGGGAAGTGCCCACTCGACCGTGGGGAAGTGCCCACTCGACGGGATTTGGCACGTCGAGTGGGCACTTTCCTTCGTAGCCGGTCAGCCGCGGGAGCGCAGGCGCAGGTTGGGCAGCTCGGGCGCGGGGAGGGTGTGTCTCCAGGCCTCGGGGAAGGTGCCGTACCGGGAGCCAAGCTCCGCGGCGGCGTACGACCCCTGCTCGCGCAGCGTGCGCTCGCGCTGCCAGTCCTCGCGGAAGGCGACGACCTCGTCGTGGCTGCGGCCGATGAAGTTCCACCACATGACGATCTGCTCGCCGAAGGGCGCGCCGCCGAGCACGAGGAAGCGTGCCGGCTCGTCCACGCCGGCCCGGACGGTGATCCGCTCGGTCCCGATGGCGTGGAAGGCGATCTCGCCCGGCTTGGCCGTCGCGTCACCGACCGTGAGGACGCCCGTGTCGCAAAGCAGTCCGTGCTCATGTCCGGGGTCGACGTCGATGGTGAGCGAGGCGCCGGCCTCGAGCGTCACCTCGGCGCCGACGAGGTCGGAGAACATCGTCACGGGCGAGCGCTGCCCGAAGAGCGAGCCGAGGAAGACGAGGACCCGGGCCCCTTGGACCTCGGTGACCGGCGGCGCGTAGTGCTCGAAGCCCGGCGCGGTGAAGCGGTCCGCCTCGGGCAGCGCCACCCACAGCTGGGCGCCGTGGAGCACCGTGGTGCCGGACGTGGAGTACTCCGAGTGGGCGATGCCCGCGCCCGCGGTCATGATGTTGAGCTCGCCCGGGCGGACGTACGCGTGGGCGCCCGTCGTGTCGCGGTGCTCGACCTCGCCGGTGAAGAGCCATGACACGGTCTGGAGACCGGTGTGCGGGTGGCCGGGCACGACCATGCCGCCGGTCTGCGACACGTCGTCGGGTCCGTAGTGGTCGACGAAGCACCACGCCCCGATGAGCGAGCGCTCGCGCTGGGGGAGGCTGCGTCGCACGGGCATCGCGCGCGGCCCGCCGAGCGGAACCTCGCGGTAGGGCAGGACGAAGGCGGCGGGAATGGCGGGGGTGGTTCCGGACCCGGTCGACTCGTCCTCGCCGCAGACGACCTCGGTGGGGTGGCGGTCAGGATTGCTCACCTGATCAGGCTAGGCCCGGTCGCAGGTCTGGTTGCTACGTTGCCTCGCATGACGGATCCGGCTGCACCCGCTCCCGCCCTCAGCGCCGGGCGCTGGTCGGCGTGGCGGGTCGTCTGGTGGTTCGGCTTCGTGAGCCTCGCTGCCGACATGGTCTACGAGGGCGCCCGCTCGATGTACGGCCCGCTGCTCGCCTCGCTCGGCGCCACCGCCGTCGTCGTCGGCCTCGTGACCGGCGCCGGCGAGGCGATGGCGCTCGTGCTGCGTCTCGTCTTCGGGCCCCTCGCCGACCGCACCGGCCGCTACTGGAGCCTGACGATCCTCGGCTACGGCCTCACCTCCGTCTGCGTGCCGCTGCTCGCCGTGACGCCGTTCGTCGCGGGGGCGGGGGTGGTGCTGGCCTCGGTCCTCATCCTCCTCGAGCGTTCGGGGAAGGCGGTGCGCAGCCCGTCGAAGTCCGCACTGCTCGCCCACGTCGCCACGGCGGTCGGCCGGGGCCGCGGCTTCGGTGTGCACAAGGCGCTCGACCAGGTGGGCGCCTTCGCCGGGCCGTTGCTCGTGGCGGCGGTTGTCGCGGCCACCGGGGTCATCTGGCCGGGAATGGCGGTCCTCGCGATCCCCGGTGCCGCGGCCATGCTGCTGCTCGCCGTCATCCGCTCGCGGGTGCCGGACCCGTCGGTCTACGACGCCGTGAGCGCCGCCGTCCCTGCGGCACAGGCCAGTCCGGGTGGCGGCGGCCTGCGTGGCTGGTTCGCCGACGCGGTCGGGTCCGGCCTGCCGCGCGAGTTCTTCGGCTACGCCCTGGCGGCCGGGCTGATGACGGGCGGCCTCGTCACCTTCGGCATCATCGGCTACCACCTCACCGTCGAGGGCCTCGTCCCCGTCGCCACCGTCCCGGTCGTGTATGCCGGAGCGATGGCCGTCGAGGCGCTCGCGGCCCTCGGGGTGGGCCTCGTCTACGACCGCCGCGGCGGCGCCGTGCTGTATGCCGTGCCGCTGCTCGTCGCGCTCGTGCCCCCACTTGCCCTGTCGGGCTCGGTGGCGCTGTCGCTCGTCGGGGTCGCGGTCTGGGGCCTCGCCTACGGCGTGCAGGACTCGACCGTGAAGGCGCTCGTCGCGGAGGTCGTGGAGGCGCCGAGGCGAGCGACGGCCTACGGAGTCTTCGCGGGCGTCCAGGGCGCCTTCGCGATCGTCGGCGGGCTCGTGGCGGGGTGGCTCTACGAGCGGTCGCTTCCGGTGCTGGTCGTCGTCGTGGCGGTGAGCCAGCTCGTCGCGCTCGTCCTGCTGGCGCGCACCGTCCACTCCCTGCGGCATCACCCCTGCCCCGCCTGACCTGATCTGACCGCGCCTGATCCGCCCCCCGAACATGCGCGAACGCGGCGTTCGGTGTCGAAAACCGTGGTGTAACACTGAGTTCGACACCGAACACCGCGTTCGGGGAGGGGAGGTCGGGGAGGATCAGCTCACGGCGTCGAGGGCGTCGACGAGGCCCTCGCCGAAGTAGCTGTTGTCCTCGACCGGGCCCACGCAGGCCGGGCCACCGGTCGCGGCGCTGCACGCCTTGTCGTCGGCCTGCACCCGCAGCTTGTCGATCATCTGGGCGGGAGTCCAGCTCGGGTGAGCCGACTTCATGAGGGCCAGGACGCCGGCGACGTGCGGCGACGCCATCGAGGTCCCGCTGAGGTTGCCGTAGCCCGAGGCCGCGGTCGTGCGCGGCAGCGTCGAGAGGATCGTCGATCCCGGCGCAGCGACGTCGATGACGCCGAGACCCCGGTTGGAGAAGCTCGAGAGGCGGTAGTCGAGCGTCCCGGCGGGGAAGCGCTGCACCGAGCTCACGGTCGCGACGCCGTCGAGCTCGGCCGGGATGTCGTTGCAGCCGCTGTTCAGGGTGCGCGTCACCGCAGTGCCGTCGTCAGGGCTTCCCGTGTCCTTGAACGACGACTTGTCGCTCAGGTCGTGGGCCGAGTTGCCCGCGGCCGCGGCGTGGACGACGCCCTGCTTCGTCGACCACTCGACGGCTCGGCGCACGGCCTCCTTGGCGGCGAGCTGGTCGGGCTGGTCGTCGCAGTAGAACTCGAACGGGTCGACGTAGTAGCTGTTGTTCGTCACGTCCATGTGCTTGAGGCCGGCCCACACGAAGCCGCACACGGCGTACTCCGGGTAGATGAAGCCGGCGTTGTTGACGACCTTGACGGACGCCAGCCGGACGTTCGGCGCGACACCGACGATCCCGATGCCGTTGCGGGCCGCCGCGATCGTGCCCGCCACGTGGGTGCCGTGGTAGCCGCCGGCGCCCTTGTTGTCGTACCAGCCGGTCGCCGAGAGGTCGGGGCGACCGGCGTCGCTGCAGTTGACGGAGTCCGCGACGTCGATGTTGGGCACGAGGTCGGGATGGGTGCCGTCGATGCCGCTGTCGAGCACGCCGACGAGGACGTTGCGGGACCCGTCGGTGATCTTGTGCGCCTGGTCTGCCTTGATCATCGCCATGTCCCACTGCTCGACCTCGCGGGGATCGGCGGCCTGGGCGGGCGCGGCGTCGGCCTCGAGGTCGCCGTTGAAGGCCTTCTTGGCGCCCTGCTTGTAGCCGGACGCGCCACGGCCCCAGGACGCCCCCGCGTCCTCGGGCGTGCCCTCGGAGACCGGGACGGTGCGCGTTGCTCCGACGGACTCGACGGCGTTGCCGCCCTTGGCGACGACGTCCGCGCGGAAGGTCGAGACCTTCGAGTGCGCGATGACGACGCCGATCTGCGGCCAGGACTGGACGACGACGCCGCCGGCGGCCTTGACGGCCGTCTCGACGAGGCGGGTCTGGCCCGGGTTGGCGATGCGGGCGTTGACGACGTAGCTCATGAGCTGGCCGTCGGGGGTGTTGATGGTGACCGGGGTCGAGGCCGGCTCGGCCTGGGTGGCGGCGGTGGCGACGCCACCGATGGCGGCGGTGGAGGCAAGGGCGAGCGACGCGACGGCGACGACGCCGCGTCTGGTCAGGCTGGGGTGTCGCATGTGGTGAGCTCCCGTGGTGTGAGGGACTGTGCCAGCGCCCGTTCTGGGCGCATCTGCCCATCTTGGGGGGCTACCGACGAGTTCGCGCGCCGAGCGACGCCACCACTTCGCTACACGTCGCGGCCTGTGCTGTCGTCGGCTTCGTGCCGCGTGAGGGGCGCGAGGGCGATGAGCAGGATCAACGACGCGAGCGGTCCCAGACCCCAGGGGAGGAGCAGCACCGCGGCGGCGACTCCGGCGAGCACGAAGGACCCGACCGGGAGCCGCGCCTCGAGGACGAGGGCCACCAGGACGACTGCGAGCGCGAGCCCGGCCAGCACCTCGCCGCCGGACGAGAGGGCGGACGGGGCAGTGTCGCCGAGCAGACCGGTGAGCCGGCCCAGCCAGACGGCAGCCGTGGCGCCGGCGCCGAACGCCGCGAGCAGGGTCATGGGGACCGCGACGGGAAGCCGGTGCACCCGCGCGCCGAGGCTCGCCGTCAGCCACGCGAACGCACCGACCGACAGCACGAGCAGCAGCCCTGCAGCCACCGACAGTGCGCCCTGGTCGTGCGCCGCAGCCAGCCCGCCGAGACCGCCGAGACCGTCCAACCCGCCCAGACCTCCCAGGGCCGCGGAGCCGCCGTGCGGGTCCAGGCCGTCGAGGGCGTCCAGGCCGTCGACCCACGCGACGATGCCGTGGGCGAAGAGCAGCAGCGGCGCCACCAGCGCGAGCAGCGGTATGCGGTCGGTCGTCGTCCGCACGGAGGTGGAGGTGCGCACCGGCGCGCTCGTCGCCCCCTGCGGGGCGCTCGTCGGCCGCTCCGGGGCCAGGGTGGTCGTCGTCATGCCACCAGCGTGGCGGCGTCGCGGCTCGGTGCCCATCGGGGTCGACCCCGAGCCTCCCCCGAACGGTCCCTGAGAGACGGCCTCGGCCGGCGCCTTCGGTGGGTGGCCTTGGTGGGGGCCTCGGAGGTGGCATGAGCAGGGCGCCGCGCCGGGGTCCATTTGTCCATTTCGGAGACTTTGACCGGCTTTGGCCGTAGCGTGCGACTGTGGAGTCGGGGTCGCGACGGGCTCCGTCGCGGAACACGTCGAAGGGGTAGACATGTCGGTGCGCTTCAACGCTCCTCCGGGATGGCCCGTCCCGTCCGAGTCCTGGACCCCCAGCGAGGACTGGATGCCGGACCCCAGCTGGCCGGTCCCGCCAAGTGGCTGGACCTTCTGGACGGTCGTGGACCGGGCCGCCAAGCCCACGGCCTACGCGGCATACGCCGTCGGTGCAGGCGCGGGTCCGGGTGCACCCGGCTACGGCACGGACCGCGGCACCTGGATCGCGAGCCTGCACGCCCGGGCCACCTCGACGGTCCCCGCAAAGGCCGCCGCGTCGACGGAGGACCGCCCCACCGCGGACAGCTCCTGGGAGCTCGACAGCCTGCTGGCCCCGGTCGCCCGGGTGGACGCCTGACGTGGAGCCCCCGCTCAGGGTCGCGCCCGAGGTGCGGCTCCGCTCCTCCGCGTCCGGCTTGAGGGCCTTCCTCGCGTCCGGACCGGGTGGAGGCCTCGGCGCGGCAGGTGCCGCTGCCCCCGTCGCGAGCGTGCGCGTCGCCACGGGCATCGGCTCCCGCGGCACCCCCGGCGCTGGACCCACTGACGGCGACAACGAGCGGGCGAACCTCACCGATCTCGAGGAGCGAGCCCGGCACGCGCAGGACAGTGGCGACCTCCAGGCGCTGGAGGCGATCGAGGAGGCGCTCGTCTCGCTGCACCTCCACAGCCACGCGCCGAGGCGTCGGCCCGAGCCGCCGCCGGCGGTGACGCTGTCGCCCAAGGACCGAACCGCCTGGCAGCGCAACGCTTTCCGTGCCGCGCTGACCGAGGTGTCGGTCTTCAAGCGCGGCGAACGCAGCCGCGCCAGGGCCGTCGCCGAGGCCGAGGCCGGCAGCTTCGGCCAGACGCTCGACGTCGCGAACGTCGTCATCTCCCAGCACCGCGCCGCCGTGCTCGACGACGAGTGGAACGACCTCTCAGGGCATCACCGGGTCGCCGTCATCGCCGAGCTGGACGCCGAGTTCGCGGCGGCTGGCTGCGGCTGCACCTGCGTCGATGCCGGTTGGGACGAGGACAGCTCGCGCAGCCACGTCACGGTGGTCGCGCGCTACCCGAGCCTCGACATCGTCGCCGAGCGCGGGCCGGGCCAGTCGTCGAGCGGCCGGCGGATGCTGCGCCGGCGCACCCGGGCGGAACGCAACGCGCTCTACCTCAGCGGGCTCGCCTCCTTCGCCCTGGCCGCCGCCCGCCTGACGATCAGCATCGCCGTGGCCGCGGACGACGTGCACCTGCTCGTCGTGCGACCCACCGAGGCGGGCGACCGCCTGGAGCCGATCTACGTCGGCACGCTGAGCCGAGAGGCCGTGACCCTTCGGCCGGCGCTCGCCGACCCCGTGCCGCTCCTGCTCGGTTCTGCCGTCCGGCCGATGCAGTTCGACGGGCCCGCGCACGACCTGGTGGCTGCCGCCCCGGACGCCGACGTGATCGAGATCGTCCGGCGGTGCACCG
Source organism: Terrabacter sp. FW104-15G4B (assembly GCF_058790095.1). NCBI lineage: Bacteria > Bacillati > Actinomycetota > Actinomycetes > Micrococcales > Intrasporangiaceae > Terrabacter > Terrabacter sp. FW104-15G4B. The sequence goes on from NZ_JBYTCI010000035.1 coordinate 11,824, forward strand.
ACGCGCTCTCCGACCACGAGATCGACGAGCTGCTCGAGGACCCCGTCGTCTGAGCTCCTCCACGTTCGAACGGTGTCCGGACCGCGCGGATGGGCTCATGGGAAGCGGACGGCATACGCGATCTGCGCAAGCCCGACCAAGCGGACCGATCCGGCGCTACCCTGCGGAAACGGGTGCTGCGGGTGTGGGAACCGTCCCTCGGCTGCAGGCCCGGACGGGCGAGATGCCGCCCGACGGGGAGTGCTTCGAGGGGGCCGTGCTGTGACGATTCAATTCAACCCACCACCGGGCTGGCCCCTGCCGTCGGGGACGTGGGTCCCGGGCGCGGACTGGCTGCCGGACGGCGACTGGCCGGATCCCCCGGAAGGGTGGAGGTTCTGGTCGGTGAGCGTCCCGCGTCGGGGCAAGGGGTCTGCGGGCAGCACGGGCCCGCGGCTGCCGAGCTCGCTTCTCTTCCCGATCGGCTCCGCAGCGTCGACGGTGACGCTCGCGACGCTCCTGGCGGAGCGGGACCGCCTCTCGGCCGGCGGGATGCCCGCCAACGGCAGACCGCAGACCAGGGCCGGCCGGGAGTACTACCACCCGCAGGGCTCGCCCGACGCACCCGGTGAGCTGCCCGTGGACGCCGCGGCCACTCCTGCCGAGCTGGAGGCCACCGATGCCCGGGCCGACGGAAGCCACGGCACCGAGGGAGCAGAGCGGGCAGCCGGCATTCTGCTCTCCCCGCTGCTGCGGCTCGTGGCCCACCCGTCCGGGCTGCGCGTCGAGCTCCGCGCCGGCGCCGTCGAGGCGATGGCCCTGGCCGACGTCATGACACCGGCCGTCGAGGCGGCGACGCGCGGCCTCCGGCCGACGAGCGCCCGACCCCTTCACGGCGAGACGGCTGACGGACCAGGCGGAGGTACGCGTCTGGGCGGGCTCCGCCTGCTGCTCGGCGGTCGGCGGGGCCCGACCGACGAGCTGCCGGCAGGTCGCCCGGCCGCGGCGCGGCCTGAGGCTGTCGAGGCGCGGACCGCTCGGCCACGCGTCACGAGCGCGCTGTCCCTCCACGAGCTCACGCGGCGTGCCCTCGTCGCCCGCCGCGCGGGCGATCGGGACGAGGCGCTGGCCGTCGAGCGTGACCTGTGCTCTCTGCACCGCCTGGACTTCGCGGCGATCCGCCCGCCCACGGTGACGCCACTCGCTGCCGTGACGAAGGCAGAGGTCGCGGCACTGCACCAGCGGGCGCTCGCCATGGTCGGGGGCATCGGTCCGGGGCTGTCGCGCGCGGAGACCCAGGAACGCAAGGCGGCCGCAGTGCAGCAGGCGGCAGAGCTGGTCCGTGCCAGCGGCGTCGCGCGGCGGGTGCTGGCCGAGCGTCGCGAGGCTCTCGCCACCGGTGCCTGGCAGCTGCTCGGGACGCACGACCCCGCCGCCGTCGTCGCCGTGGTCGACGAGGCGCAACGGATCGCGGGCAGCGAGGCCACCTGCCTCGACGCCGGCACCGACCCGGTCACCGGCCGTGCCTACGTGACCGTCCTCCTGCATTTCCCGACCATCGACATCGTGGGCGATGAGTCACGGGAACCGTCCCCGACAGGCCGTTCGACGTGGAGCGCGCGCAGCCCACGCGAGCGCAACGGGGCGTATGCCGCCGGGCTGGCTTCCGCCGTGCTCGCGACGGCCAGGCACGTCCTCAGCATCGCGCCCGCGACCGACGACGTGAACGTCGTGGTCGTCCGCCCGATGGGCGATGCTGAGGGCGTGGAGCCGGTCTACGTCGGTCGGCTCGACCGGCACGACGTGTCGTTGCGGCATCTCGGTGCCGACCCGATGCCGCTCGTGACGCGCTCGGCGCTGCCACACGGCATACGCCTGCACGGACCAGAGCTGGAGGTCACCGCGCTGCAGCCGGCGGCCGACGCCGACGGGGCGCTGGGCGAGATCGTCGCCGCGTGCCGGGAGGCGGGCCGTCCGGTGAACGAGGCGGCCCCGGACGTCAGTGAAGGCGTGCGCGAAGAGCTGCTGGAGGCGTCGCCGAGCACCTGAGGTGTGGTCGGCCCCGCCTCGGCGGGCTCAGAGCTCGCTTCGGACGAGGCGGCGGAGCGCGAGTGTCGCGAGCGGCCGGTACCCCAGCACGACCGGTGCCGGCCCGTCGATGACGAGCTCGGTCGAGCAGCCGCCCGGCCTTGCCCGGACGGCGTGGTGGAGAGTGGCCCCTACGGGGCCGTACCGCACGTGCCAGCGCCACCGCATCGCCTCGGCGTCGACCGACAGCACCTCGAACGGCACGCGCACGCCGAGCGGACCGACGACCAGGCCTGTCAGCCCGGGCGCGATGTGCGGCGTCGCGGTGATGACGTCCTGGATCTGTGGTGACCAGGCGGACCACAGGGAGACGTTCTCGTAGCGGCTCCACGCGATGGCCGGGTCCGCGTCGCCGGTGACGGTGATGGACGAGCGCATGGGCGTCCCCCTCAGCCCGGCTCGCCGGGCGCGGGCCCGTCGACGTTGACGGTCGGCGTGCCGAACCCGCAGCGCACGATGACCGCGCGCGAGGTGTCGTCGCCGGGGTTGGACTCCCGGTGCACCGCTCCCGCGGGCACGCGTAGGAAGTCTCCCGGCCCGGCCTCGACGACCACCTCGCCGCCCGGACCGGACTCGAGGCGCATCCGCCCGGAGACGACGTAGAGCGTCGTGTCGTGGTCGCCGTGGTGGTGCCATCCGGAGACGGTGCCGGCCTCGGTGTCGACGGTGCCCGACCACATCGACTCGGTGTGCAGCGCCACCTGCCGGCTCATCCCGGGCGTCGGGTCTGCCGGGCTGAGGGCGTCCCTGGCCACATGGGTGCAGGGCTGCGCGGGGTCTCGGTGCTCGGTCATGCCTCCATCCAACTCCTCCGGCGAGGGAAAGTGCCCACTCGACGTGGGGTGGGATGCGGGTCGTCAGGGGAGCGGCTCGTGCGGCAGGGTTGGGGCATGAGGACCGACCACTTCATCCGATTCGAGCGCGTCGACTCCGTCGAGCAGACCGAGCGTGGCCTGCTGGCCCGCCTGCACGGCGAGCTGCTGCGCATCGACCCCGTGCGCCCCGACGTCGTCCGCATCCAGCTGAGCCGGGGCGGGGCGTTCGACGAGCAGCCGACGTATGCCGTGTGCGTCGACCCGCTCGACGGCGCGGTCGACTGGCGGGCGGAGGAGTCGGACGGCGCGTGGCGGGTCGTCACGGACGATCTCGTGGTCACGCTGTGGCTGGACCCGTTCAGGGTCGACGTCCACCGGACGGACGGGTCGGTCGTCATCGAGTCGGCTGCGGACGCCGACGGCCGCTACTGGACGTACGCGACGCTCAACGACGTGTGGACGACCCGCCGCCGGATCGGCCGGGACGATGCGGTCTACGGCCTCGGCGAGAAGGGCGGCCACCTCAACCGGCGCGGCCGGGACTTCACGATGTGGAACACCGACGTCCTCAACGAGCATGCGACGGCGGAGTTCCGGGCCGGGCTGGACCTCGACGACCTGCGCTCGGACATGACTAGCACGGAGTTCGACCCCTACTACGTGACGATCCCGTTCTTCTACCAGCGCGACGCCGCCACGGGCGCCGCCATGGGCTCCTTCGTCGACAACGGCTACCGCGCCGCCTACGAGTTCAGCGGCGAGGACGAGTACCGCTTCACCTTCCTCGGCGGCCAGTGGACCGAGTACGTCTTCGCCGGCCCGTCGATGGCCTCGATCCTCGAGCGCTACACCTGGCTGACCGGCCGTGCGTCGCTGCCGCCGATCTGGGCCCTCGGCTACCAGCAGTGCCGGTGGCACGCCTACTCCCAGGCGGACGTCGAGCGGATCGCGAAGCGCCTGCGTGACGAGGAGTTCCCTTGTGACGCAATGTGGCTCGACATCGACTACATGGACGGCTACCGCGTCTTCACGTGGGACTCGGACCGCTTCCCGGACCCCGAGCGCATGCTCAAGGGGCTCGCCAACGACGGGTTCCGGACGATCACGATCGTCGACCCGGGCGTCAAGCACGACCCCGGCTACGAGGTCTACGAGGACGGGCTCGCCAAGGACGTCTTCTGCCGCACCGAGGGCGGCGACACCTACGTGGGCCAGGTCTGGCCGGGCAACACCGTCTTCCCCGACTTCGCCACGCCGGAGGCACGGGCGTGGTGGGGCCAGCTCAACGCCAAGCACGTCGAGTCGGGGCTCGCGGGCATCTGGAACGACATGAACGAGCCGGCCACCGGGGAGATCCCGCCCCAGGCGATGCTCTTCGACAAGGGCGGGGCCTCGCACGAGCGCTTCCACAACCAGTACGCGCTGCTCATGGCGATGGGCACGATCGAGGGCCTGCGCGCCGCCCAGCCGGAGGCGCGCACGTTCATCCTGTCGCGCGCCGGCTTCGCCGGCATCCAGCGCTACGCCGCGAACTGGATGGGCGACAACCAGGCCCGCTGGGACCACCTGTGGGTCAGCATGCCGATGGCGTGCGGCTTCGGCCTGTCGGGCCAGCCCTTCGTAGGCGCCGACATCGGCGGCTTCCAGGGCAACACCAACCCGGAGCTCTTCGTGCGCTGGATGCAGATGGGCGCGCTGACTCCCTTCTGCCGCAACCACTCCGAGACGGGCATGGTCGACCAGTACCCGTGGTCGTTCGGTCCCGAGGTCCTCGGGCTGGCGCGTGAGGCCATTCGGCTGCGCTACCGGCTGATGCCCTACATCTACTCGGCCTTCGTGCGGGCGACCCAGACGGGCGAGCCCGTGCAGCGGCCACTGGTGCTCGACTTCCAGGACGACCCGGCCGTGGTCGACCTCGACGACGAGTACCTCTTCGGCCGCGACCTGCTCGTCGCGCCCGTCACCGAGGCCGGCATGACGTCGCGCCCCGTCTACCTCCCGGCCGGCGACTGGTACGACTGGCACAGCGGCGAGCTGCACCCGGGCGGCCAGCGGATCACGGTCGAGACGCCGCTCGAGCGCATCCCGCTCTTCGTGCGGGCCGGCGCCGCGGTGCCGATGTGGGCCGAGGCGCCGACCTCGACCGACGGCCACCGGCCCGAGAGCATCGAGCTGCACGTCTTCGAGCCGGTCGTCGACGGCCGCTGGGAGTCGGTGCTCGTCGAGGACGACGGCCTCACCGTGGCGGCCGGGGAGCCGGAGCGGCTCACGACGACGGTCGTCGTGGCCCGGGAGGGCGGTGAGGTGTTCGTCGACCACACGACCTCGGGCCCCGGGTATGCCGGCCACGCGCGCACGCGCTTCGATGTCGTGCGCCACGCGGCGCCGTAGGTCGTGAACCGACCAGGAGGGGGGCTGCGCCGACCCAGTTGGCGGGAGCGGACGGCATACGCCCCCCGATCGGGTATGCCGCGGGGTAGCCGTTCGAGCGTCTCTCGAGCGGGTGACCACCGAGGGAAAGACTGGCGAGCATGGCTGACACGGCGGAGCAGGCACGCCCCGAGCAGGGCAACAAGAGCGAGAGCCTGCTGACGGTGCTCATCGCGCTGGGCGCCAACGTGCTCATCGCGATCGCGAAGTCGGTGGTCGCGGCGATCACCGGGTCGGCGTCGATGGTCGCCGAGGCGGCGCACTCGTGGGCCGACGCGGGCAACGAGATCTTCCTGCTGACGGCGGAGCGCCGGGCGGGCAAGCCGCGCGACGTCACCCACCCGTTCGGCTACGGCCGGGAGGCGTACGTGTGGTCGATGTTCGCGGCGTTCGGCCTCTTCGGCGCGGGCGCGGTCGTGTCGGTGTGGCACGGCATCTCGGTGCTCGGTCACGAGGAGCCGGAGACGTCGTACACCTGGGCGTATGCCGTGCTCGGCATCGCCTTCGTGCTCGAGGGGGTCTCGTTCCTCCAGGCGAGCCGGCAGACCCGGAGCGAGGCCCGCCGGCGGGGGCTGCACCCGTTGCGGTTCGTCGCCAACACCTCGAACCCCACGCTGCGGGCCGTCTTCGCTGAGGACGCCGCGGCTCTCGTCGGCCTCGTCATCGCCGGCCTCGGCATCTTCCTGCACCAGGTCACGGGCAACGCGATGTGGGACGCCTTCGGCTCGATCCTCGTCGGCCTGCTGCTTGGCGTCGTCGCGGTCTTCCTCATCGGGCGCAACCGCGACTACCTCGTCGGGCAGGCGGTGCGACCCGAGCTGTGGCGTCAGGCGTTCGACGACCTGAGCGGCAGCCCGGAGGTGGAGCGGGTGACCTTCCTGCACCTGGAGTTCATCGGACCGGGCCGGGTCTTCCTCGTCGCAGCGGTCGACCTCACCGGGGACGACGCGGAGTCGAGGGTCGCGGAACGGCTGGCAGCGCTGGGCCGACAGATCGAGGAGCGTGAGCTCGTGGAGCTGGCCATGGTGACGCTCTCGCGCACCGACGCACCCGCCCTCGACCCGGACGAGGTCGCCTCGTCGGCGACCTGAACCAGGTGCGGGCTTCGCAGCCGCACTGTTTCTCGTGTCCTCAAACTCGGCCCGTGCCGACATCGGGGATCTCACGTTGGGGTGGCGAGCCCCCGCGCAGCACCGGCGGCTGCTAGCGTCGTGTCTGGTTGCCATCCCAGTCCACGCAAAACGGACCGGGCGGGACCGGCCCGAGCGCGAAGGTCGCGTGTCGCGCTCGTCCCGATCCTCGGCAGCTTGAGGTCTCCACACGGGAGGCTTCGCTAACCAGAAGAGGGCAACACCAGTGGCAACAGGCACCGTGAAGTGGTTCAACAGCGAAAAGGGCTTCGGCTTCATCGAGCAGGACGGCGGCGGCGCTGACGTCTTCGTTCACTACTCGGCCATCGAGAGCGGCGGCTACCGCGAGCTCCAGGAAGGCCAGAAGGTCGAGTTCGACGTCACGCAGGGCCCGAAGGGTCCCCAGGCGGAGAAGGTCAAGGGCATCTGACCCTTACACAGCCTTAGAGACCACGGTCTCGAGCGAGTCCCCCGAGCAGATGCTCGGGGGACTCGCCGTTTCTCGGGGTTGCTTTCCGCCGCACGTTCCTCGCGGAGCGTGGCGATGAGCAAGTGCGCAGTTCCCGACGAGCAAACGCTCATTTCCGATCAGGAATGTGCCACAGTGCAAACGTGCGTTATGCGCGGCATCGTGCCATCGCCGACGAGCTACGAGACGGGGCAGTCTCGGTGCAGGATCTCGTCGCGCGGCTCGGTGTGTCGTCGGCAACGATCCGCCGCGACCTCGCCGAGATGTCGAGCGCCGGGCTGGTGCGCCGGGTCCACGGAGGCGCCGCACCAGCCTCCTCGGTGGAGATCGACCGCCCCTACGAGGAGGTCGCCGACGACGCCGCCGCGCAGAAGCTCGCCATCGCCAGAAGAGCCGCAGAGCTCGTGCGCGACGGCGACACGGTGCTGCTCGACATCGGCACCACCACCGGGGCCCTGGCCCGCGAGCTCAAGGGGCGGTCCATCACCGTCATCACCCCCAGCCTCGCCGTCCTGGACGCGCTGCGGGGCGAGCGCACCATCGACATCGTCCTGCTCGGTGGCTCCCTGCGACGCGCCTACCATTCGCTCGTCGGCCCGCTCACCGAGGAGGCGCTGCGCCGGGTGCGTGCGTCCACGGTCTTCCTCGGCACGAGCGGGGTCGACAGCGACGGCTGGGTGCTCGACACGACGTCGGTCGAAGTGCCGACCAAGCGCCTCCTGCTCGAGGCGGCTCCCAGGGTCGTGCTGCTCGCCGACCACACGAAGTTCCCGGGTCAGGGGACGATTCGTGTCTGCGACTTCACCTCCGTGTCGGCTCTCATCACGACTGCCGAAGCGCACCCGCCGACCCTGGACCTCGCCCGATCCAAGGGGGCAGACGTCCTGCTGGCCTGACCCACCTCTCAGCCGCCGCACCCACCACCCCTTGTCGCCACCTTCCACACCCCGCCTTCCACACCCCGCCTTCCACACCCACCGAGAAGGAGTTCCCGTGAAAACCCACCCCACCCACGACCTCAGGCAGCGTTCTCGGCCGGTGCGCCGCACCGTGCTGGTCGCGCTCGCCTCGTCACTCGTCGCTGTCGGCGCTGCGGCCTGTGACCGCAGCTCCTCCACCGGCGCGAACCCGACCCAGAACGCCAGTGCCAAGGACGTCACCCTGACGATCACGTCGAACTCCATCGCGGGAGGCAAGAACGCCGACGAGGCCGACTGGTACAGCAAGTACGTCATCCCGACCTTCACGCAACAGCAGAAGGCCAAGGGCGTCAACGTCACGGTGAACTTCCAGCCGTCGGGCGTCGACGACGAGCAGTACAAGACGAAGGTCGCCCTCGACCTCAAGAGCCGGGCGGGCGCCGACATCATGGCCCTCGACGGAATCTGGGTGGGCGAGTTCGCCCAGGCCGGCTACCTCAAGCCGCTCACCGACGTCGCCGGCGCCAGCGTGACGTCGTGGGAAGGCTGGTCGCAGATCCCCAAGGCGGTCCAGGCCAACGTCTCCTTCGAGGACAAGGTCTACGGCATCCCGGCCGGCACCGACGGGCGCGTCCTCTACTTCAACAAGAAGCTCTTCAAGCAGGCCGGGCTGCCGACCGACTGGCAGCCGAAGTCGTGGCAGGACATCATCGACGCCGGCGCCAAGCTCAAGGCCATCCAGGGCGTCGCCCCGGTCCAGATCAACGCCGGCACGGCGATGGGCGAGGCCACGACGATGCAGGGCGTCCTGCCGCTGCTCGTGGGCGCGGGCTCGGAGATCTACAGCGACGGCAAGTGGCAGGGCGACACCAAGGCGGTGCGTGAGGTCCTCACCTTCTACAAGCAGCTGATGGACCAGGGGCTGTCCAACAAGAACTACCAGCAGGCCGCCAAGGGCCGTGACCAGTCCTTCGCCGCCTTCGCCGAGGGCAAGGTCGGCATCCTCCTCGAGGGCGACTACTTCTGGCGCTCGGTGGTCAACCCCGACAACGGCGCCGCCCCGATGGCCACCCGCGACGCCGACGTGGGCTGGGCGTTCATCCCGGCGCGCGAGCCGGGCAGCGGCGTCGGCGGCACCGACGACGTCTCGATGTCGGGCGGTGGCGGCTACTTCCTCAACCCGAACACCAAGTTCCCGCAGCAGGCGTGGGAGCTGCTCCAGTTCATGGGCTCGGCCGACGCCATCAACGCGCTGCTCCACGGCACCGCCAAGGTGACGGCCCGGCAGGACGTCAACGAGGCCGTGCTGGCCAAGGACCCGCTCCTGTCGTTCATCTCCCAGAAGGTGCTGCCGGTCACGCACTACCGGCCCGGCCTGGCGGTCTACCCGCAGGTCTCGCAGGCGCTGCAGCAGGCGACCGCCGACATCGTCTCGGGCAAGAGCGTCGAGGAGGCCGCCAAGACGTACGGCGCTGCCGTGGAGAAGGCGGTCGGAGGCGCAGACAAGGTGTCGTCCTCGTGATGGCGGTCGGGTGCCCACCCCAGGCGGGGGAGGTGGGCACCCGATGACCGCGCGCTCCACGGAGCAGCCCACCGAGCGGCGCACCGGGCGGCCCACCCAGCGACCGACCAAGCGGTCCACCATGCGGTCCGGCGACGCGGCGGGGCTCGGCCGCCGCCGGGCCGCAGTGCTCATCGCGCCTGCGCTCCTCCTCGTCGGGGCGTTCCTCGTCGTGCCGGCGGTGTGGACGGTCTACCTCGGCATGACCGACTACCGGCTCACCGGCATCCAGGCGGCGAACCCACAGTTCGTCGGCCTCGACAACTACCGGGCCGCGCTCGTCGACCCGGAGTTCCGCAACTCGCTGTGGCTGACGCTGCTCTTCGTGCTCGGGTCGGCGGTCATCGGGCAGACGATCGCCGGCTTCGCCCTGGCCTGGACGGTCCGGGGGGTGCCGCGCCTTGTGCGGGGCGGGATCGAGACGCTCGTGCTGCTGGCGTGGATCCTGCCAAGCTCGATCGTGGCCTTCCTCTGGGTCGCCTACCTCTCCGGTGACGGCGGCACGCTCAACGCGCTCCTGGGAACCGAGGGAACGGAGTGGCTGCTCGAGCGCCCGATGGCCTCGATCATCGTCTTCAACACCTGGCGTGGCACCGCCTTCTCGATGCTGCTCTTCTCGGCAGCGCTCGGGGCCGTGCCCCCGTCGCAGCTCGAGTCGGCGCGCCTGGCCGGCGCAGGCACGATGGCGCAGCTGCGGGACGTCGTGTTCCCGCACATCCGCGGGCACGTGCTGACCAACACGCTGCTCATCAGCCTCTGGACGTTCAACGACTTCTCGCCCTACCTGCTCACCGCAGGCGGGCCCAACCACGCGAGCGAGACCCTCCCGGTGTTCATCTACAACAAGGCCCTCTACGGCGGGCAGCTCGGCTACGGATCGGCGATCTCCTTCATCATGCTGCTGATCAACCTCGTCATCGCGCTCTTCTACGTGCGCCTGCTCCGGGAGCGCCGATGAGAGCGCGCACGATGGTGGGGCGCCTCGTCCTCGTCGCCTTCCTCGCGGTCGTCGTCGCCTTCTGGGCGCTGCCGATGCTGTGGCTCGTCACGGCGCCCTTCGACGCGCAACCCGGGCTCGACGTCAGCTGGCCGGACTGGACGCTCCAGAACTTCCGCAAGCTCTCCGAGAACCCGTATGCGTTCTCGTCCCTGCGCAACTCGGTCTACCTTGCCGTCGGCACCATGGTGGCGGTGACCGCGCTCGCGGCGCTCGCGGCATACTCCCTCTCGCGGGTGCGCATCCCGGGACGCAACGGGATCCTCTACGGGCTGCTGCTGCTCAGCTCGATCGTCACCGGCACCGCGGCGATGGTGCCGATCTTCCAGCTGATGTTCAGCCTCAACCTCATCGACGACCGCTCGGGCGTCATCCTCGTGCTGACCGGCGGGCTGCTGCCGGCGGCGATCTTCATCCTCAAGGACTTCATGGACGCGACCCCGAAGTCCTACGAGGAGAGCGCGCGGGTCTTCGGCGCGAGCCCGACGCAGGTGCTGCGGCACGTCGTGCTGCCCATCGTGCGACCCGGTCTGGCGACGATCGCGGTCTGGGCGCTGGTCAACGTCTGGAGCGACTTCCTGACGTCCTACATCCTGCTGCGCGACCCGGCCAAGCTGCCGGCCGGCGTCGTGATGTACACGTTCTACTCCGAGGGCGGGCAGGCGAATCTGCCTCTCATCTCGGCGTTCTCGCTCGTCTACGCGCTGCCCGTGGTGGCGCTCTACCTGTTCGTCAGCCGGCGCTACGGGTTCCGTTTCCATGGAGGCATCAAGAGCTGATGGCCAGCATTCGCATCGAGGGCCTGGACAAGGTCTACCCCGGAGACGTCACCGCCATCGACGGCTTGAACCTGACGGTGGAGGACGGGTCGTTCTTCGCCCTGCTCGGCCCGTCGGGCTGCGGCAAGACGACGCTGCTGCGCACCATCGCCGGGCTGGAGGAGGCGACGGGCGGCTCCATCCAGATCGGCGACCGTGACGTCACGAGGCTGTCGCCCGGGGAGCGCAACGTCGCCATGGTGTTCCAGGACTATGCGCTCTTCCCCCACATGACCGTCACCGACAACATCGCCTACCCGCTGCGCATCCGGAAGGTGGGCCGGGCCGAGCGAGCCGCCAAGGCCGCCGAGACGGGCGAGGGGCTCGGGCTCACGGCCCTGCTCGAGCGGCGCCCCGGCGAGCTCTCCGGCGGTCAGCAGCAGCGAGTGGCGCTGGCCCGCGCGATGGCCTGCCAGCCAGACGTCTTCCTGCTCGACGAGCCGCTCTCGAACCTCGACGCCCGGCTCCGGCTCGAGGCACGCACCTTCCTCAAGCGGCTGCAGCGCGAGCTCGACGTGACGACGGTCTTCGTCACCCACGACCAGAGCGAGGCCCTGGCGATGGCCGACCAGATCGCGGTCATGGAGGCCGGGCGGATCCGCCAGCTCGGCACGCCGTCGGAGATCTTCCGCCGGCCGGCCAACACGTTCGTCGCCAACTTCATCGGCTCGACGCCGATGAACATGCTGCAGGGCGAGCTGCGCGGCGGGGCGCTGTGCGTCGACGGGCTGAGCACCGATGCGGTCGGCGCCGGCTGGGCGGGGCGCGGCGTGGCGGACGGGCCGGTCACCGTGGCCTTCCGGCCGGAGTACGTCCGCGTCGACGAGGAGGGCCCGCTGGTCTTCCAGGGCGAGGTGGAGACGACCGAGAACCTCGGCGCCAGCGTCCTCGTCACGGCGCGCACGGTGAAGGACCAGCGCGTGAGGGTGGTCGTCCCCGAGGGCGCAGAGCCCGAACCCGGCGCGGAGGTGCGAGTTGCCCCGGTGCCCGGGCGGGTGCTCGTCTACGACGAGGAGGGGGAGCTGCTGTCGCCATGACGGCCGGAACGCCCCAGACCCTGCTGCGCCTGCGCCGGCACTGGCTCCCCGCCGACCGGGCGGAGGAGCAGATCCGCTCGCTCGGCGTCTGGGTGCCCCGCGAGGTGGGCGCGCTCGAGATCGAGATGACGTATGCCGTCACCCCGGGTGCCGTGCTCGACCTCGGTCTCCAGGGCCCGCAGGGCTATGTCGGCTGGTCCGGTGGTGCGCGCAGCCGGCTCGTCGTGTCGCAGGCGTGGGCGACGCCCGGTTACCTGCCGCAGCCCGTCTCAGCCGGGTCGTGGCACGTGCTCATCGGCCTGCACAGGGTGCCCCGCGAGGGTGTGACGATGGAGCTGACGGTGCGGGTCGTCGACGCGGCGGTGGTCGAGGAGCACCGGCGCGCCGAGCCGGAGGAACCGCCCGCGCGTGCTGAAGACACGGCGGCGTCGGATGTCCGGCGGGCGAAACGTCGTCGCCGCATGCCGACGGTCGACGGGATGACCTGGCTCGCGGGCGACTTCCACTCGCACACGGTGCATTCCGACGGATCGCTGCCCGTCGGCGGCCTGGCCGCGCTGGCGGCCAGTCGTGGTCTCGACTTCCTGGCTGTCACCGACCACAACACGACGAGCCACCACGCCCACCTGCCCGCGGCCGGTCGCCGGCACGGCATCCTGCTGGTGCCGGGGCAGGAGGTCACCCGGGACGTCGGACACGCCAACGTCCTCGGCGACGTGGGGCTCGTCGACTTCCGCTCCGAGCCAGCGACGTGGGCGGAGCAGGCCCAGAGCCGGGGCGGGATGCTGTCGATCAACCACCCGCTGGGCGGTGACTGCGCCTGGCTGCTGCCCGTCGAGAGTCCGCTGGTGGCCGAGGTGTGGCACTCGTCGTGGTCGCTGGAGCCGGCCTGGGGTGCGCCGCTGGCGTGGTGGCTGCTGACGCCCGAGACGATCCCCATCGGCGGCAGCGACTTCCACCGCAACGGTCACGACGCCCTGCCGGGTGCTCCTACGACCTGGGTGCAGGCCGAGGGCGACGACGTCGTGGGTGGGGTGCGGGCAGGCCGGACGGCGATCAGCTCAGGGGTCGACGGCCCGCTGCTGCTGCGCGACGGGGACTGCCTCGTCGCCCTGGACGCCGAGGGTCTGACACTCACCGGACCCGGACGCCCACGCCGCCGGCTGCTCGACGACCGCGTCTCGGTGCCCGGTTGGCCCGGGCCGTGCTGGCTCGAGGACGAGGACCGGGTGGTCCACGCTCTCTGCGGCTGACCCCTCCGCCGTTGACCCGACTGACGCTCGGATCGCTGCGCCTGCAGAGCCCGCCAACGAGGCCCGCGGGCGAGGCGCGTCGAAAGGCCACAATCCGGGGCCCGATTTGTGGCCTTTCGACGGTGGGGTGGCGCGGTAGTCAGCCGGGCAGCGGCGCCCCGAGCTCAACGCATACGGCAGCAATCTCCCACGGGCGCAGAGGAACCCGAAGCGCGCTGTCGGTGACTTCCAACGCCGAGCCGGTCTGGCCTCGCCCGTCGACCTGCACTGCCGAACCCACCGGCACGGCCCGCGACCCCAGCAGGGCGACGGTGTCGTGGTCGGAGGAGTTGACGAGACGAATCTCGACGGCGGTGTCCGCGTCGGCGCGGCGCCGGAGGGAGACGAGCTGCACGCCGGATCCACCCACGGTCAGCCCCTCAACAGCCTGAAGCGGGGTCTCGGCCGGCGCGGTGCCCGGCATCACGACAACGGGGTGGAGGTAGGCCTCGGCCGCCCGAGCCAGCTCGGCATCGGCCCAGGAGCCGCGGTGAGGCAGCACGGCCAACGACATGGTGCAGGGGCCGAGGCCCTGGGCATCGGGGGTGGGCAGCTGCGGGCCGGCGGGCTCGCTGCGGTAGGGGTGCACGTTGCGGCTGAGGTAGCCGATCGAGCGCAGGAGCGTGACGGCGAGGTCGGTGCCGCCGGAGGGCGTGTCGACGAGCTCGTACTCGACCGTGCGACCGAGCAGGACGCCTGCGCCCCCGGCGTCGACGAAGGTCTCGGCCGGGAAGGTGGGCAGCGGGTGCTCGCCGACGGGTCCGGCCTCTGCCGAGCGGCCGCGGCGGACGACGGCGAGCTGGCCCTGGGCGTGGGAGTGGTCGGCCGGGGTGGCGGTGGGGACATGGAGGCGGAGCCGGTGGTCGCGGGTGCGGTTCTGCCAGTCGAGGCGCAGTCGCACGAACGGCTCGCCGGTGCGCAGCTCGACGTGCATCGTCACCGGCGTGGGCTCGATCTCCGCGGCGCGGCCGTCGAGGTCGCTGCTGAGCGGAAGGTCGTAGCTCCGGCCGACGCGAAGCGCGCCGACGACGGCGCCGGCCGCGCCGACGGGCACCACGTCGACGTGGGTCGGCTCGCTGACGAGGACGTCGTGAGTGGGAGGGGCGTAGTTGTAGGAGTCGCCCGGGTCGCCGCCGTCGACGAGGCGGCCGACGCCGTTCAGCGTGACGCCGTCGGCGGTGACGGCGAGGGTGCCGTCGTCGGCGACCTCGACGTGCACGAGGCCGTTGTCGAGGACGCGCTCGCCACGCCGGATGGGGGTGGCGTCACCGGTCGCGCTGGCCGTGCCGGCCGCGTCCGGAGCGCCGTCGACGACGCGTACGACCGTCCAGCCGAGCGGCGGGGTGGCGACGGCGGCGGCGATGCGGCGACGCGGTTCGTCCACGGTCAGGACCTGCCACGTCGTCCCAGCGCCGGCGGAGTCCGCGGCCGTGCGAAGCCGCGCCTCGGCCGCGATGGCGTCGAAGTCGGGGTCCCCGTGGTCGGCGACATGGAAGGTCAGGACGCGGGCCCGGTCGTCGATCTCGATGTCTCCGACCTGCAGGCCGAAGAGCTCTCGGTCGTGGACGCGGTGCATGAGGCGGGGGAGGTCCTCCGAGCGGACGGTTTCGCGGGCCAGCTCGGCCGGTGGTCGAGAGACCTCCTGCGCGGGAACCGTTGTGCCGTCGGGCAGCTCGAGGGCAACGGCTGTCCACGACTCGGGCACGGGCGCGGTGAGCTCGACGACGTCGCGACGTGCTGACGGGAGCGGGTTGGCGACGACGAGCGAGCCGATGGGGTTCGCTGCGGTGGCCGGCACGAGGGCCCGGTCGCGCACCGCCTGGGCCGCGTGCTCGCCCTCCTGCAGCCGCGCGAGGACCTGGACGGCTGTCTCGTCGACGCCGCAGCCGGTCACGGAGTCGTGGCAGGAGGAGTCGATGACGCGGCGCCACGCCATCGAGAGGTAGTGGCTCGGCAGGGTCGGCAGGTAGAGCGCGGCGAAGGGCTCGGCCCACCGGGTCAGCAGCCGCTCGGTGCGGGCCATCGCCTCCTTCAGCTGCCACCGCACCGACAGCACGCCGGGCAGGATGTTGGCGCGCGCGTGGCTGCGCAGCTCGCCGTCGATCGTGCGCAACTCGTCGCGGGGCGTACGCGGCTCGGCGAGGTAGTCGGCCAGCGTGGCCACGCGGACCTGAGGGCCGTCGACGACGGCATTGAGGTCGGCGACCTCGGCCATCAGGGAGGGAAGGGGCGCGGCGTGGTCGGTGCCGTACATCGCGAGGAAGTCACCGGCATACCAGTGGGACTGGTTCTCGAGGCGGGCTGCCAGGCGCTCGCGGGCCTCGCCGCTGCCGAAGACGTCGGCGGCGTTGCCGTAGCTGTTGGCGAGGAACTCGGTGCGGATGCCGGTGCCGTCGGGGGAGCGCCACCAGAACTCGTGACGGTCGACCTCGGCGGGGACGCCGCGGTAGACGACTGCCTGCTCGATGCCGACGTGGCGCAGGATCTGCGGCATCTGGGCGCAGTGGCCGAACATGTCGGGCAGGTAGCCGATCGGCATGACGGTGCCGAGGCGGGCGGCGTCGGCCCAGCCCATCTCGAGGTTGCGGATCATCGTCTCGCCGGAGCACAGGAACTCGTCCATGAGCACCCGCCACGGCCCGATCGCCAGCTGACCTCGGGCGACGAGGGCGCGGACCGCGTCGGTCTGCCCGGGCCGGATCTCGAGGTAGTCGTCGACCGCCGCCATCTGGCCGTCCATGGTGAAGCGGAAGTCGGGCTCGCGCTCGGCCCGGGCGACGACGTCGTCCATGAGGTCGACGAGCCGGAGGCGGAAGCGCTGGAAGGGCTCGTACCACTCCCGGTCCCAGTGCGTATGCGGGACGAGCCACACCGTCGTGGTCCTGGCGCTCATGGCTCACGATCATGTCAGCCGAAGTGTCTCCGTGCCCGGCGAGCGCCGCTGGGATGCGGCCTGTCCAGAGGTAGCCCTCGAGGAACTGGGACCGTGGGCAGCCCGAATTCCCCGCCGACTCGGGCGCGGTCTGGGGCGGGGCAGTCAGGTGTGCCAGGTGACGCCGAGGGCGGTGACCGTCGCCGTGAGGTCTCGGTCATGGACCTCGGTGTGGTGCTTCTGGCACAGCAGGGCGCCGGTCTCGACGGAGGTGTGGCCGCCGCGGCACCAGTGGACCGTGTGGTGGACGTCGCACCAGCTCGCGGGCACGGTGCAGCCCGGCCAGGTGCACTCCCGGTCTCGGGCGATCAGAGCGAGTCGTTGGGCCCGGGTGTAGAGCCGTTCACCGCGGCCGACGTCGAGCGGTTCGCTGTGGCCGCCGAGCACCATGGGGATGATCTCGGCGTCGCAGGCCATCCGTCGCACGACGCCGGGCGACAGCACGTCGCCGCTCAGCGTGACGCCGGTGCCGCGGAGCTCGCCGACGAGCGTGTCGTGGTCGATGAGGACCACGACCTTGGCCTTGTCGGTGGTCGGCACGCCTGTTGCCGAGGCGACTCCGCGCTGAACCATGGCCAGCAGCGCGTCCATGCGGCGCTTCGCCGGGGTGCGCTCGTCGGGGGCGATGGTGCGGCCCTTCTCGTCCTTCTCGGGGCGCGGGATGGAGAGCGGGTCGATGGCGGACTTGAGGATGGCGGCGCCCTCGGGGTCGAGCACTCCGCGGAGACCGACCATCCCGGCGGCGTTGGGTTGGGTGAACCACAGGCCGCGGGCGTCGCGTCGACCGCGGTCGAGGGCGTCCTCGTCGCGGGGCGGCCGAACCTGCTCGGTGTGGTGCCGGACGAGGCGGGACAGCTCCTCGGGCCGCAGCTGCCGCGCCTGGTCGGTGAGGTCGTCGAGGGCGGTCGTGAGGTCCTGCGGGTCGGCGACCGGAGCCGTGCGCGCATCGAACTCGACGATCTGCGCCGCGTTGCCGACGGTGACCTGCTGGGTGGTGACGAGCAGGCGCAGCCGGGCCCACCGCGGGTCGGCCAGCGCAGTGCCGACAGCGACGAAGGATTTGGCCTGCCCTGCCGTCAGGGAGGCGTCGTGGCTGCGCAGCCAGTCGGCGCGCGACAGCCCGTCGGGCGCATCGACGCCCCGGGACACCAGCTCGGAGACGATGTTGACGAGCGTGACCTCGTGGTTGCGGCGCTGGCGGGCCACCCGCTCGGCCGCAGCGGTCAGATCTGCGCTGGCGTGCCGGTCGAGGGCGAACCCGGCGACCGCCTCGATCGCGATGGCCCCCTGACGGTCGCTGTCGCCGCAGGCATCCCATTCACCGCGCATGTCCACGTCGCCGCGCACATCCATCCGCGCTGCAGCCCGCTCGGCCGTCGCCTCGATCCACGCCGGGTCGTCGACCATCTCGTGCCACTCCGCCTCGGACAGCGGCTGCAGCGCACGGAGGTCGAGCGAGTCGAGGCCCTCCGCGGACAGCTCGGACCAGGGCCCGTGCGTGGAGGTGACCGGCCGCGACTGCGGGGCCATCCGGCGGCTTCGCCCGTGCCCCTTGCGGGTCGCCTTCCCAGCGGGCGCGGGGGCGGCGTCGGGCGCGGACGGGCGAGACGGCATACTCCCCGCGAAGCGCTCCCAGAAGTCGCTCGCGGACGTGCCGCCGCTGGAGCGCTGTCGCGCCTCCAGGTCGGCGAGCCGGCTCCTCAGGAGCTCGAGCACGTCTGTGTCCTCTGCCATGAAACGACACTACGGGCGACCACCGACAGTGCCCCGCGACGCTGGGGTGTGCGCTTTCTTCCACGCGCTTCCGCGGGACCTTCGCCCGGCAAGCCGGCGATCTGCCCCGTAGGCGCTGTCGCGGCCCCTATCCTGACCCCGCCGCACCATGCTGGGCGGCTTCGAACAGGGGAAACACGCATGCCCACCCTGCGCGCCGTCGCGGCTGCCCTCGCGGCGTCACTGACGCTGACCACCATCGTCGCCTCGCCCTCCCCGGCGATGGCGTATGCCGTCCCGGCCGCGGGTGCCTCCGCGTCGGCGACTGCCTCCTCGGGGACAGACCTGTCGCAGACCCGGCGTGAGCGCGCCGGCACCGTCGACCGCACGGCCGCCCGGCCGAACCGCACGGTCAGTGGCTCCACTCCTACGGCCCCGCAGAGCCCGCAGACGACCTCGAAGACTCTGGCGGACGGAGCCCCCTCGGTGGGCGACTCGGCAACCGGCAGTGCGGCGTCCACCGCATCCACGGCAACGCTGCCGGGCGCGATGCACGCGCTGCCCGCGCACCGGCTGCTCGACACCCGGTCGGGCCTCGGAGCGCCCAAGGCCGCGGTTGCCACCGGGACGAGCGTCTCCTTCCAGGTGGCCGGGCGTGAGGGCGTGCCCACAACCGGCGTCGGGGCGGTGGCCCTCACCATCACGGCCGTGTCACCGACGGGCGCAGGCTTCGTGACGGCATACGCAAGCGGTGCTCCGGTGCCGACGGCGTCGTCGCTCAACTACGCGGCGGGCGACATCGCCGCCAACCTGGTGGTGACGCGCCTGTCCGCGGACGGCCGCGCGGAGCTGCGCGTCGGTGGCTCCGGCTCGGTGCAGCTGCTGGCAGAGGTCGTGGGCTGGGTGGAGGCGGGCGACGCGACCGAGCCCGGCGCATACGCCCCACTCGCGCCCCAGCGACTGCTCGACACGCGTGCCGGCACGGGTGCCCCGAAGGGCATCCTCGCCGGCGGCGCCACGGTGACGCTGCCCGTGGCGGGCCGCGGCGGAGTCCCCGCTGACGTCGCCGGTGCGGTGCTGCTCAACGTCACCGCCACGGGCGGCACGGCGGCCGGCTACCTCACCGTCGCGCCGACCCTGACAGGCGCCGTCACGACGTCGAGCCTCAACTACTCGATCGGTCAGGTACGCGCCAACCTCGTCCTGGTCCCGCTGTCCGAGGCCGGATCGGTCGACGTGCGGGTGACGAGCAACGGGTCGGTGCACGCCGTCGCCGACGTGGTCGGCTGGGTGCGCGCGGGCACGTCCACCGCGGTCGGCACGCTCGCGGCCGTCGCACCCGCCCGGCTGCTCGACACGCGCACGGACGGCGGTGGCCAGATCGCCGACCACGGTTGGGCCGAGATCGCGGTGACCGGTGTGGCCGGGGTGCCGGATGCCGGTGTGCACGCGGTGCTGCTCAACGTGACGGCGACACGGGCCACCGCACAGGGCAGGGTCGACGTGCTGCCGTCGGCAAGCAACCTGCCGACGGGCTCGCAGGTGCAGTTCACCAAGGGGCGCAACGACGCGAACCTCGTACTCGCGCCGGTGTCGCCGGACGGCTGGGTCGACCTGCTGGTGCAGTCCTCGGGGTCCGTCGACCTCGTCGCCGACGTCGTGGGCTACGTGACCGGGCCGACGGTCGACACCATCGCGCCGGGGCCGGTCACCTCGCTCGTCGTGACGCAGCCGACGAAGAACTCGATCTCACTGACGTGGGAGAACCCGACCGACGCGGACCTCAGCGGCGTCACGATCCGCCGCGTCGTCGACGGGACGACGAGCGACCCCTTCGAGGGCGCCGTCGTGGCCGAGACCACGGGCACCACGTTCACCGACCGCAACCTCACGCCGGGCACGACCTACGGATACTCGGTGTGGGCACACGACTCGTTCCCGAACGTCTCCGAGCCGGTCGAGACGTCGCGCACCACGACGCCGCTCTCGTGGTCGGCTCCGGCGGTCGTGGCCCCGTACGTCGGGTCGCCGAGCGCCGTGTCGTGCGTGACCTCGTCGTGGTGCATGGCCGCTGACCGCTCGGGCCAGGTGCTGACCTGGAACGGGACCGCGTGGAGCGCCCCGAAGCGCGCGGTGTCGACGGACCCCACGAAGGACTCGGACGGCTTCAGGGCGCTGTCCTGTGTGTCGACCGCCTTCTGCGTGGGCGTCGTCCGGGGCGGTGTCGTGACGTACCGCAGCGGCACCTGGGGCCCCGTGGTTCCCGTGAAGACGTCGACCGGGGTGGTTGTCACGATGAACTCCGTCGACTGCGCGTCGACGACGTCCTGCGTCGCAGTCGGCGCGGACGACAACTGGAAGGGCTATGCGGCCCGTTTCAACGGGACGACGTGGACGTCGACGACCGGTTTCGGTTTCGCGACAGCCCAGGTCGAATGCGTGTCGACGACCTTCTGCATGGCTGTCGGGCAGGACTACAACGCCGGCGGGTGGGCGGCGCGCTGGAACGGCAGCACGTGGTCGTCGACGAAGATCGAGCCCAACGGCTCCTCGACCTACGACGTGTCCTGCACGAGCACGTCGTTCTGCATGGTCACCGACGGTGGCGGCCGCTCCGTGCGCTGGAACGGCACCGCCTGGTCTGCGCCGGTGAGCTTCGACTCGACGAACGCGTTCCAGGGCTACGTGGTGTCGTGCACGTCGACGACGTTCTGTGTCACGGTCGACACCCTGCGCGGGGCGCGACGCTGGAACGGCACGTCGTGGAGCGCGGCCACGAAGCTGAGCACGGTCGAGGCGTGGGGAATCGCCCTGTCGTGCGTGTCGTCGACGTGTCTCGGCCTCGACGGTCGCGGGCGCTACGACCACTACAACGGCACGTCGTGGACGGCCATGGCGAACGTCGACCCCACCAGCGGTGGCATCTCCGACCTGTCGTGCACGGCGTCGACGCAGTGTCTCGCGACGGACATGCGCGGGGAGGCGTACCGGTTCGACGGGAACTCCTGGGCCACCCCTACGACGATCGGGCTGTTCCCGAGCGCCGCATCGTGCGCGTCACCGACCTGGTGCCTGGCGGTGACGCCGGAGCAGCGGGTCTCCCGCACGCTCAGCGGCTCGACGTGGTCGCTGTCGGCCGCCGCGCCGCCGCAGCTCAACGACCCCGACTGCCCGGTCGCCGGCTGGTGTGTTGCCTTCGACCAGATCGGGAGGGTCGTCACGTGGAACGGGTCGTCGTGGAGTGCGCCGCGGGCGGTGTTCCCCACGGACGGCTCGACGCCGGTGGTGCCGGTGGTCGACTGCGTGAGCACGACCTTCTGCGTCGCCTACGACCGGATGGTCGGCTTCTGGTCGCGCTGGAACGGCTCGACGTGGTCCGCCGCGAAGGACCTCAACCCGTCCTCGAACAGCGGTGGCGTCCTCTCGTGTGTGACGACGACGATGTGTGTCGCCCTCGATGACGACGGCACGTCGTTCCGCTATGACGGCACGACGTGGCGCAAGCTCCCCGCCTCGGCCGGCTACTACTACGCGCCGTACGCGACCGACCTGGCCTGCCCGTCGACGACCTTCTGCGCAGCGCTGCTCCGGGGAGGCTCGATCGCGACCTTCAACGGGTCGACGTGGAACCGGATGCCGCAGGAGACCGGACTCTTCGACGTCGCGGCCCGGCCGGCGGACGGGGCGCACCACCTGGAGTGCCCCGCGGTGTACTCCTGCGTCGTCGCAGGCACGGTGAAGGTGGTCAAGGCGAGCTGAGGTCCGCAGAGCGCGTCCAGCCTCGGGGCCGGGTGCGCGGGCGGCCGGGTGCGCGGGCGGCCGGGTGCGCGGG
>NZ_JBYTCI010000036.1:0-30581 GCF_058790095.1 Terrabacter sp. FW104-15G4B
CGGCTTCGCCGGGGGCGGGCGCCCGGGTGGGCAGGCGACGCGCGCCGAGGTCATCGAGCGCCTGGAGCGCGAGGGGCTGCTGCCTGCGATCACCTTCATCTTCAGTCGCGCGGGCTGTGACGGCGCCGTGGGCCAGCTGCTGTCGAGCGGGATGCGCCTGATCCCGGAGGCGGACGGCGAGGCCAACCGCCGGCTGGTCGAGGAGCGCATCCAAGGGCTGGCAGAGGAGGACCTCTCGGTGCTCGGCTACTGGGACTTCGTCGACGGGCTCTCGCGCGGTTTCGCGGCGCACCACGCCGGGATGCTCCCGACGTTCCGAGAGATCGTCGAGGAGCTCTTCACGGCCGGGCGGGTCAAGGCGGTGTTCGCCACCGAGACGCTAGCCCTCGGTATCAACATGCCGGCACGCACCGTCGTGCTCGAGAAGCTGGTGAAGTTCAACGGCGAGAACCACGTCGACATCTCGGCCGCCGAGTACACCCAGCTGACCGGTCGGGCCGGTCGACGCGGCATCGACATCGAGGGCCACGCGGTCGTCCTGTGGAACCGGGGCCTCGACCCCGCGGGGGTCGCGGGCCTGGCCTCGACACGCACCTACCCGCTGCGCTCGAGCTTCCGGCCGACGTACAACATGGCCGTCAACCTCGTGCGCCAGTTCGGGCGCGAGAACGCCCGCAAGATTCTCGAGACCTCGTTCGCGCAGTTTCAGGCGGACCGGGCCGTCGTGGGCTTCGTCCGCACGGTGCGGCGCAACGAGGAGGCCCTCGCGGGCTACGCCGAGCAGACGACGTGCCACCTCGGGGACTTCAGCGAGTACGCCGCGATCCGCAATGAGATCCGCGACATCGAGAAGGAGGGGGCCCGGGCCCGCTCGGCGTCGATGCGCACGGCTGCGGCGATCTCCCTCGAGTCGCTACGGATCGGCGACATCGTCCGCATCCCTGCGGGTCGGCACAGCGGGCTCGCCGTCGTGGTGCTGCCGAACCGCGGGGGCAAGGGGGAGTCGGCCTCACCCGCCGTCGTCACCGAGGACCACCAGTTGCGCCGGCTGACCCTGCACGACGTCCCGACGCCCTTGGAGCCCATCGGGTCGATGCGCGTGCCCAAGCAGTTCAACGCCCGCAACCCCAAGGCGCGCCGCGACCTCGCAGCGACCCTGCGGGCGACGATGCCGCACGACCCGCCCCCGCGCCGGCGGCACGCCGACGCCGATCCCGCCGACGAGCGCATCGACGAGCTGAGGCGCCGCATGAAGGCGCACCCGTGCCACCGGTGCCCCGACCGGGAGAACCACGCCCGTTGGGCCGAGCGGTGGTGGCGCCTGCGGCGGGAGACCGACGGCATCCAGCGCAAGATCGACGGCCGCACCAACTCGGTCGCCAAAACCTTCGACCGGATCTGCGAGCTGCTCGTCGAGATGGGCTACCTGGGCGAGGGCGGCCAGAGCGTCACCCCCGACGGCGACCGCCTGCGCCAGCTCTACACGGAGAAGGACCTGCTCGCGGCCGAGTGCCTGCGTGAGGGCCTGTGGCGCCGCCTCGACGCGCCCTCGCTCGCGGCCATCGTCTCGACGCTCGTGCACGAGCCGCGCCGCGAGGAGGGTGGCCTCACGCCCCGCTGGCCCAACGACGACGTCCGTGACGCGTACGACCGCATGATCGTCATCTGGTCCGAGCTCGAGGACGCCGAGGGTGCGCTGACCCTCCCACGCACCGGTATGCCGGACGGCGGCCTGGCGTGGTCGATGCACCGTTGGGCGAGCGGGCAACGCCTCGAGGACGTGCTGCGGGGCACCGACCTGGCGGCGGGCGACTTCGTCCGGCGCTGCAAGCAGGTCATCGACCTGCTGGGACAGCTGACCGATGCCGCCGACCCGGACCTGGCGAAAACGGCCCGTCGGGCCAGTGATGGGGTGATGCGCGGCGTCGTGGCGGCCGACCGACTCGACTGACGGGACCGACCGGGGCGAACACCCCCGCGAAACTCACGATTGTCGCCAGCGCTGCCCGGTCGGCTATGGTTGCGGCACCGGTCGGCGTTTTTGGTGCTCGTGTCTTCGCACGCTCGCAAGGAACGCATTTGCGAGCGCAACTGTTTCTTCAGGGTTTCTGGAGTGGTCGCGTCTCTGCCGACCGGGGGTCGCTGACAAGCAACGGCTCACTTCCACCCCAAAGGAGAAAACATGGCACAGGGAACCGTCAAGTGGTTCAACTCGGAGAAGGGCTTCGGCTTCATCGCCCCGACCGAGGGTCCCGACGTCTTCGTCCACTACTCGGAGATCACGGGCAACGGCTACCGCAGCCTCGAGGAGAACCAGGCCGTCGAGTTCGACGTGGAGCAGGGTCCCAAGGGCCCCCAGGCGATGCGCGTCCGCGCTCTCTGATCCCTCGCTGATCTCGCCGGACCCACAGTCCGCACGACGAAGGCCGGTCCCCACGGGGACCGGCCTTCGTCATGTGGAAATGGTGTGGTTGTGCAACGGGTGCTGGCCTGGTGCCGGACAGGCCCTACCGCACCCTGACCAGGCGGCCGGGCTGGTTCGGGGTCGCGCTCAGAGCCGGGTGAGCCGGTCGAACGGGCTGTTGACCCGGATCACGCCGGACTCGAAGCGCAAGGTCACGGTGTTGGCGTCGCACGCGACGACGACACCCAGGCCGTGGCGCAGGTGGGAGACCCGGTCTCCGACCGAGAACTGTTCGATGTCCCGAGCCGGGGCCGGCCTGAAAGGGCTGCTGGAGAGGTGGCGGCGGCGGTCGGGCGTTCCGTGGGTGGGCACGCTTCAGTATGCGCCCTCCGGTGGAGCGGTGGTGACGCGGGAGCCGCCGGGCGGGGCGTGAGCGCGCACGAGGGCGGGGGAGACGTGACCGTAACGTGATGGTTTGCGCCTCGTCACGTCGGCGTCGTCACTCGATCCCGAGAGCCGAGATGACGCGGTCGAAGGACGACGTCAGGCCGTGCTCGACCGCCAGCCGAGACATGAGCGCAGGGTCGGCGACCGCGGACGGGGCGCCGAGCTCGATGTCCGGCACGGCAGCGTCCTTGGCCACGGCGACGACCCGCGGCGCGGCGTCGAGGTAGTCGGAGGCGGCCTCCAGACGGGCGCGCTGCGCGCCCTTGAGGGCCGGGTCGCCCTGGTGGATGGCGGCCCGGATGGCCTCGAGCGTGCCGTACGTCGCGATGAGCTTGGCTGCGGTCTTCTCGCCGATGCCCGCGACGCCGGGCAGCCCGTCGCTCGTGTCACCGCGCAGCACGGCCATGTCGGCGTACGCGGCACCCGAGCCGACGCCGTACTTCTCGCGGAGGAACGCCTCGTCGACGAGGTCGGGGGACCGCACGCCCCCGCGGGCGGTATAGAGCACCCGCACGCAGCTGGCGTCGTCGACAAGCTGGAAGAGGTCCCGGTCGCCGGTGACGATGTCGACGGGCATACGCCCGCTGAACCGGGTCGCGAGCGTTCCGATGACGTCGTCGGCCTCGTATCCGTCGACGCCGACGCGGGCAATGCCGAGGGCGCCCAGCGCGTCCTCGATGATGGGCACCTGCACGCCGAGGGCCTCGGGCACCTGCTCGCCCGCGAGGGCGTCGTCACCCGGCTGAGCGACGCGGTGTGCCTTGTAGGAGGGGATCGCCTCGACGCGGAAGGCCGGCCTCCAGTCGTTGTCCCAGCACGCCACCAGGTGCGTCGGGCGCCCGCGCTCCACCAGCGAGGCGATCATGTCGAGCAGCCCCCGCACGGCGTTCGTCGGCACTCCGCTCGGACCGACCACCTCGGGCACCCCGTAGAAGGCGCGGAAGTACAGCGACGCGGAGTCGAGCAGGAGACACCTTTGCGGCCGATCGTTCACGCGCTGAGCCTAGTGCGCCTCGTCGAGGTCCGACGGCTATGCCGCCGGAGACCAAACCGTCCCGACGAACGCCCCCATGTCGCTGTGCCGTGGGCGTAGGGCACCCCGGTTGATGTCATACCGAATCCGAGGTGCTCGCGTCGCAGCCAGAATCGCGCCCGCCACACGGAGGAGCCATCCAACGACCGCAAGGGCAATGAAAAGGGCTCCAACGGCGAGAAGCATGACGGCATGAGGCTCGCGCATGGGCGCGCGGCTCGGGCGTCGCCCGTCCTGTCAGCGTTGGCGGGATCCACGAGAAGCCCGACCTGCCGGCGACCGTCTGAGATCTGGAGCAGAGCCGCGAGCACCGACGGCCAGAGGTTCCCGTGAGGTCCCCATTATGGGCCGGAACCGCGCCGGCCGCCTCCTGGCTGGCCTGGCGTGCGTGAGCATGTTGCTCACGGCGTGCTCGACTGCGGCCGACGCGCCTCCGGCCAAGGGCGCCTCCTGTGTCGACGCCGCTGCGTACGTCACCGGCGAGGTCAACACGGTGATCAAGGCTCGTGCCGAAGCGTCACAGGCGCAGTGCGTCGACCTGCGGGTGGCGTTCAGGGGCCGGGACTACTCCTAGGACGAGACGCACTACCTTGCCTCGGACGGCGACCATCCGAAACGCCGCCGGCCACCGTCAGATCGCGGATGCCACGGTCGCCGCCATCCGCGCCTTCCTGCACACGTGGAACGATCACCGTGCCGGACGAGGTGCGATGACGTGAGGCCGCGGAGTTCGACCGGCCGCAATGGACCGGACCGTGCCGGCGTGTGTCACTGCACTAGCCTTCGCCCATGGAAGATCTCGACCGCCGCCTCGTCGGACTGCTGCTCGCGGACGGACGGATGAGCTACACGGACCTCGGCAAGGCCACGGGCCTGTCGACGTCCGCGGTGCACCAGCGGGTCCGGCGCCTCGAGGAACGCGGCGTCGTCATCGGCTACACGGCGCAGGTCTCGCCGGCCGCGCTCGGCCTCTCGCTGACGGCCCTGATCTCCGTGACGCCCTTCGACCCGAGCGCGCCGGACGACGTGCCGGAGCGGCTGCGGCACATCACCGAGATCGAGGACTGCCACTCCGTCGCGGGGGTGGAGAGCTACATCCTCAAGGTGCGGGTCGCCACACCGGCCGACCTCGAGGACCTGCTGGCGCGGATCCGCTCCGCCGCCAACGTGTCGACGCACACGACCGTCGTGCTCTCCACGCCGTGGGAGGGGCGCAGCGCCTCCGCCATGCCGCGCGAAAACCCCTGAGCGGCCTCCCACGAACGTGGGTCAGCGGCGCCCGATCCTCGCGCGTACGGCGCGGGTGACGGTGGCCAGGTCGTCGGGCGACAGTTCGATGTCGAAGCCGCGCCGTCCGCCGGAGACGTACACCGTCTCGAAGGCGTATGCCGTGTCGTCGAGGACCGTGGGCAGCGCCCGCTTCTGCCCCACCGGGGAGATGCCCCCGACGACGTAGCCGGTGCTGCGTTCGGCGGCTGCCGGGTCGGCCATCGTCACGCTCTTGGCGCCCAGGGCGGCAGCGACCGCCTTGAGGTCGAGCTGGCCGTCGACGGGGACGATGCCCACGGCGAGGCCCTTGCCGGTGTCGACGAGGAGGGTCTTGAGGACCCGGGCCGGGTCGATGCCGAGCGCGTGCGCCGCCTCGAGGCCGTAGCTCGCGGCCGACGGGTCGTGGTCGTAGGGGTGGCGGCTGTAGGCGAGCCCTGCACGGTCGAGGGCCACGGTGGCGGGCGTCGACGGCCCGTCGCCGGCGCGCTGCCGCGCCATCAGTCCTGGCCGACGGGGGAGCGGTACGTCACCGCCGCAGTCTACGGTCCCGCCGGTCACGGGCCTCC
Source organism: Terrabacter sp. FW104-15G4B (assembly GCF_058790095.1). Taxonomy (NCBI): domain Bacteria; kingdom Bacillati; phylum Actinomycetota; class Actinomycetes; order Micrococcales; family Intrasporangiaceae; genus Terrabacter; species Terrabacter sp. FW104-15G4B. Next base: position 5,720 of record NZ_JBYTCI010000036.1, read on the forward strand.
GGGTCCCACGTCGGGCCGGCACGGGCTGGCACACTCGGCGCATGTCGATCGGGGGCCCGGCTGCGGCCGCAAGAGCGGGCAGATCCGCCGTGGCAGTCGCTGTCCTGGCCGTCGTCGTATCCGCCCTAGCGTCCTGCACTGCCACCAGCGGCACCCCTGGCCGCGCCGTCGGGACGGTGGCGGCGGGCCCGACGGTGCCGTCCGGGCCGACGATGACGGCGATCGAGGAGGCCGCTCGGTGCACGACCCACCGCGTCCTGAGGGCCGATGAGGCCGCGAGCATCCCCCGGGCGGACGTCTTCCTGGCGTTCGTCGGAGGGGGAGGGGAGCTGCCCGACGAGACACGTCTGGGACCCGACGGCGCCGATCCCGACCGGTGTCCGGGCGAGCTGCCGGAGGAGGCGTGGTGCGATCAGGGCGCTCCGTGGTCGGGACTGGGGTGGAACGACTTCCTGACCGCGAGCGGCGCGACGCGGGTCGTGCGCAGCGAGTTCCTCTCGGTGTCGGCCGGCGGCTCCGAGGACGCAGGGTCCGGCAGCGGCGAGAACCAGTGGTTCTCCTACCGGGAGTACGACCTGGACGCCGGCGACCCCAAGGGCCTGCATGTACCTCAGGGCCGCGTTCGACCGGTGCGCCGAGGCGAGACCGGCCACGGTCCACGGCCTGGAGACCATGGTCGGGACGGTCCCCTCCCGGCAGGGAGCACGCCACGAGGCCGAGTGCGTGCTCTTCCTGACACCGAGCCGCGTCGCCTGGGTCCTGCTCGACGGTCGCCCCTGGACCCAGGCGGAGCGCGGGCACGCCCTGAAGGTGATCAGCTCCCGCCTCGCCTGAGCGCGCCGTGCCCGGACGACGACCGTCCCGTCCCCGCACCCGGCTACGGTCCGCGTATGACTGACTGGGACACGATCATCGCGGCGGTCACCGTCGCTCTGAGCGGCGAGCGCGAGCGCGGCCGGCGCGACCTGACGACCTGCTGGCAGGGCACGGCCGAGACGGATCACGCGGCACGGTGCGTCATCGCCCACTACCTCGCCGACCTCCAACCCGAGCTCGCCGACGAGGTCGCGTGGGACGAGCGGGCGCTCGCGGCACACGGCCACCTCTCGGGCCACGACCTGGCGGTCGTCGGCATCCCGTCGACCCGCGGTCTGGCACCGAGCCTGCATCTCAACCTCGGCGACGGCTACCTGCGCCAGTGCCTCCTCGAGCAGGCCCGGGAGCAGCTGGAGTCCGGCATGGCGGCCCAGGACGCCCTCAGTGAGGACGGCTACGGCGCCCTCATCCGCGGCGGGTTGACCGCGCTGGGGAAGCGTATCGACGAAGCTGCCGGGTGACGGGGCAGGTGCTCAGCGAGCTGGCTCCACGACGCAGAACTCGTTGCCGTCCGGGTCGGCCATCATCATCCAGCCCGCCTCGTGGTCGCCGGCGACCGGCCGCGCCCCCAGGGCGCCCAGCCGATCGACCTCGGCCCGAGAGTCCCCGGAGGCCGTGGGAGCGAGGTGCAGGTGCATCCGGTTCGGCCCGGACCTCGGCCTGACCGGCGGGCCGCCCCAGGCGATCTTGGCCCCGCCCAGGGGCGACTGGATCGCGGTCTCCTCGTCCTGGTCCCACACGAGCGGCCAGCCGAGGGCCCCGCTCCAGAACAGACCCACCTCGCGAGTCCCGTCGCAGGCGAGCTCGCCGAGGAAACCACAGCCGGCGAGGTAGGCGTTCCCCGCCTCGATGACGCACAGCTCGTTGCCCTCCGGGTCTGCGAGCACGACGTGCCCCTCCTCGGGGAGCTGCCCGAGGTCGAGGTGGGTGCCGCCGAGCTCGAGCACCCGGGCCACGGTGGCCTGCTGGTGCTCCGGTGAGCTGCTCGTCAGGTGCAGGTGGATCTGGTTGAGGCCGCTCTTGGGCTGCTGCGCCGGCACGAAGCGCAGGGGGAACTCCGTCTCGGTGGTCGGCAGCACCGTCAGGCCGTCGGCGGCGATGTCGCGGTCGAGCAGGCCCGACCAGAACGTCGCGAGCCGGTGCGGGTCCGTCGCGGCGAAGCACATCTCGATCAGCTGGGTGGACATCCTGATCCCATCCACGGCGTGAAGTCCCTCGAACCCCGCGAACGCTAGGACCCGCAGGGCCGGGTGCACAACGGCTTTGTCCTCCGCGGCACGCCGGGACGGTTGGTTACCCTTGTGGATACGTACCCGGTTTGCTACGGTCAGCGCATGGACGCCGTACTGCACGCATTGGCCGACCAGAGCCGGCGCACCGTCATGGAGATCCTCCGGGACCACCCGGCGACAGCAGGCGAGCTTGCCGAGGCGCTGCCGATCGCCCGACCCGGGGTCTCACGGCACCTGCGGGTGCTGCGAGAGGCCGGGTTGGTCGACGTGCGCCAGGACGCGCAGCGCAGGATCTACAGCCTGCGGCCCGAGGCCCTCGTCGAGGTCGACGAGTGGCTCGAGGGCTACCGCGCCCTCTGGCAGAACCGGCTCGACGCCCTGCACACCGAGATCGCACGAGGAAAGAAGGCACGGACATGAGGATCACCGGCACGATGCGGGCCCTCGACGACACGCGCGGAGCAGTGCGCGTCGAGGACGTCTACGACACCGACATCGACGACCTCTGGGCGGCGTGCACGACGCCAGAGCGGCTCGCGCGCTGGATCGCCGAGGTGTCCGGGGACCTGCGCCCGGGCGGGAGCGTCCATGCCGTCTTCACCAGCACGTGGACCGGTCCGGCGAGGATCGAGGCCTGCGACGCGCCACACCACCTGCTGCTGACCCTCGACCCGGGCGGCGACGAGGAGACGCAGGTGGAGGCCTGGCTCGCCGCAGAGGGCTCGCGCACCCGCCTCGTGGTCGAGGAGCGCGGCCTGCCGGGCAGTCAGCTGCACTTCTACGGCGCCGGCTGGCAGGTCCACCTCGAGGACCTCGGGCGCTCGCTCGCCAGCGGGGGACCGGTTCACGCCGAGGGCTGGTCGGAGCAGGCGGCCGCGCCCGGCTGGCAGGAACGGTGGACCGAGCTCACGCCCGCCTACGCGGAGACCGCGGGCCACTGACCGCCGCCGTGACGGCATACGCCCTCACGGACGCGTCAGGGGACGAGCTGGGACTCGGCTGCTGCGCGGCTCAGGGCGGCCTTCTCGGTCGCCTCCGCCAGCAGCGACTCGTGGTCCACGGACTCGTGCCACCACCGCTGGCCCGACTCCGGCAGCGTGTAGATCGGGTCGTAGTAGACGTAGTCGCGGGACAGCGCCGCGGTGTCGTCTCCCTCGATGGAGGTGCGGTAGTTCTTGCGCCAGTGGGAGATTCCGCGTTCGATGTCGTAGTCCTCGACCTGGTGCACCCACCGCTTGCCGACGAACGGCACGTCGCAGACGATGCGCGGGGTGGAGAAGCCCGGGAGGTAGCCCATCATCGAGTGCTGCAGCTGCTGGGCCTCGGCGAGCGAGAGCCGCCAGTGCTCGGCGAAGGGGATCATGTCGCACATGTAGAAGTAGTAGGGCGTGATCGAGGCGTCGTCGGCGAGCGCGAAGCACAGGTCGAGCAGCTGCTCCGTCGAGTTGTTGACGCCGCGCATGAGGACGCCCTGGTTGCGGACGTCGCGCACGCCGGCGTCGAGCATCGCGTTCGCGGCACGGGCGACGGAGGGGGTGATCGACTGGGCGCTGTTGACGTGGGTGTGGATCGCCAGCGAGACGCCGCGGGAACGCGCCTTGGCTGCCACGCGGCCGACGCCCTCGACGACGTCCTCGGCGAACCAGTGCTGCGGCAGGCCCATCAGGGCCTTCGTGGCCAGCCGGATGTCGCGGATGTTCTCGATGTCGAGCAGCTGGTCGACGAACGCCTCGAGGTTCTTCCACGGCATGTTGGCCACGTCACCGCCCGAGACGACGACGTCGCGCACGACCGGGGAGGTTCGCAGGTAGTCGAGCATCGCGGCGTAGCGGTCCACCGGCTTGAGGTCGAACTTCAGCTTGGTGACCTGCGGCGTGGAGGTGCCGACGAGGTCCATGCGGGTGCAGTGGCCGCAGTACTGCGGGCAGGTCGGCAGCAGCTCAGCCAGCACCTTGGTGGGGTAGCGGTGCGTCAGGCCCTCGGCCACCCACATGTCGTGCTCGTGGAGCGAGTCGCGCGAGGCGTGCGGGTGGGACGGCCAGTCGGTGCGGCGGTCGGAGAAGACCGGCAGCATGTAGCGGCGCACCGGGTCGGCGTAGAACGCCTCGGTGAAGGCCTGTCCGGCCGACGGCACCGGGGTGTCGGTCGAGGGGACCATCGTGTTGAGCATCTGCGGCGGCACGAGCATCGACATCGTCGCGCGCTCGGACTGGTCCTTCGCGAGGTCGTCGTAGAAGCGGTCGTCGAGCAGGTCGCCCATGACGGCCCGCAGCTGCTTGAGGTTCTTGACGCAGTGGGCCCGCTGCCACTGGGCGCTGTCCCAGTCGGCCTGGGTGACGCCGATCCAGCCCGGCAGGCGCGTCCAGTCCGGCTCGACGAGCTCACGACGGCGGTAGGCGTAGGGCTGCTCCACCTTGCTCATGCTGGCAACAGTAACTTCAGGCGGGCGTCCCCAGAAGGGTTCTGACCCATTGATTCCCGGAGATCCGACACGCCGTGGCCGGTGCTGACGCGATAATCTCCGGAATACCCCGCCGCATACAGAAGGATCTGTGCCGTGCCTGACTCGACGTCGTCCCCGGTCGGGCTGCACCGTGTCCTCGACCCGACCGGCGACGACATCACCCTGCCGCAGGCCGCCCGGCGCCTCGACGCCCGCCCCGAGCTCTGGCCCGACGAGGTGCGCATCGCCGTCGACACGCTCAACCTCGACGCGGCCTCCTACCGCCAGCTCGCCGAGAAGTACGGCACTGCCGGAGTCGTCGACGGCAGCGCCGTCCGGGCCGAGGTCCTCGAGATCGTCGCGACGCGCGGCAAGATGCAGAACCCCGTCACCGGCTCGGGCGGCATGCTCATCGGCACGGTCGAGGAGGTCGGTCCCGAGAGCCCGCTCGGGCTCGCGGTCGGAGACCACGTGGCTACGCTGGTCTCGCTCTCGCTGACGCCGCTCGCCATCACGGACGGGCTCGAGCGCTGGGACGGTCTCTCGGAGCAGCTACCTGCCGCCGGGCACGCGATCCTCTTCGGACGCAGTATCGCAGCCCGGTTGCCGGACGACCTCGAACCGCGCCTGGCCCTGATGGTCATGGACGTGTGCGGCGCGCCGGCACTGGTCGAGCGGGTCGTGGGGGAGTATGCCGTCCGCGGCGTCCCGCCGACCGTGGCCGTCCTCGGCGGGGCCGGCAAGTCGGGCTCGCTATCGCTGGCGGCCGCACGCGCCGCCGGTGCCGGTCGCACGATCGCCGTCGTCCCCGCCGAGCGTGAGCGGGTGGCCCTCGAGGCCAGCGGGCTCGCCGACGCCGTGGTGCTCGCCGACGCCCGCTCCCCGCTGGGCCTGGCGGCCGCCGTCGAGTCGGCGGGCGGCCCCGCCGACGTCACGGTGGTGTGCGTCGACGTGCCGGGCTGTGAGCAGCCCGCGATCCTCGCCACCGCCCAGGGTGGCACCGTCATCTTCTTCAGCATGGCCACGAACTTCGCCGCCGCCGCGCTGGGAGCGGAGGGCCTCGCGGCAGACGTACGGATGCTCGTCGGCAACGGCTACGTTCCCGGTCACGCCGAGACCGCGCTGCGGCTCCTGCGCGAGGTGCCGGCCGTCCGTGCCCTCTTCGAGGATCGCCTCGCCGCCGAGCCGCCCCATCGGGCGCCTTCCACACCCGCCGAGCGCGAGACGGCAGGATCTGGGTCATGACCCGACCGCCGGCCCTGCTCGAGCTCGACCCGGACGTCGTCCGCCGGGCCCGCTCACTGGCGCGCAAGGCCGCCGCGCCCGTCGTCGACATCGCCCGTCGCCACACGACGGTCTCGGTGGAGCGCGCGACACTGCGGCTGGCGGGGCTCTCCGGCGCCGACCACGAGCTGGTGCCGTGGGTCAACCACCTCGTGGGCGCCGTCCGCGAGGAGGTCGGCCTGGAGCACGGGGTCACGACGCCGGTCTACGACGCGCTGCTGCGGGGTGAGGCGCCGGACCTCACGACGCTGGCCCAGAAGGCCGCGAGCGGCAACGTGTCCTTCCGGCTGCCCTCCGGCCGCGATGCCTCTGCAGCGCGCCGGGCGGCGACGAAGGGGGTCGGGGCCGGACTGCGCACCATCGACCGCTCACGCGCCACCCGCGAGCGCCTGGTCAGGCGCCACGGTGACCCCAGGACGAAGCCGTGGATCTACCTCATCGTGGCGACGGGCGACATCTACGAGGACATCCCACAGGCACAGGCTGCTGCACGTGAGGGCGCCGACGTCATCGCCGTGATCCGCTCCACGGGTCAGTCGCTCCTCGACTACGTCCCAGAGGGTGCGACCCGCGAGGGCTTCGCCGGCACGTACGCGACCCAGGAGAACTTCCGGCTCATGCGGGCCGCCCTCGACGACGTGAGCAAGGAGCTCGGCCGCTACGTGCGGCTGACGAACTACGCCTCCGGCCTCTGCATGCCGGAGATCGCGGCGCTGGCGGGCATGGAGCGCCTCGACATGATGCTCAACGACTCGATGTACGGCATCCTCTTCCGCGACATCAACCCGATCCGCACGTTCGTCGACCAGCGCTTCTCGCGCCAGGTCCACGCCCGCGCCGGCATCATCATCAACACCGGCGAGGACAACTACCTGACGACCGCCGACGCCGTCGAGGCCGCGCACACCGTCACGGTGAGCCAGCTGCTCAACGAGCGCTTCGCCAAGGAGGCCGGCCTCGAGGACTGGCAGCTCGGCCTCGGCCACGCCTTCGAGATCAACCCCCAGCTGCCCGACAGCTTCCGCACGGAACTCGCCCACGCGCTGCTGGCGCGCCAGCTGTTCCCGGACGCACCGCTGAAGTGGATGCCGCCGACGAAGCACATGACCGGCGACGTCTTCCGCGGCTACCTGCTCGACGGCTTCTTCAACCTCGCCGGCGCCATGACGGGGCAGGGCATCCTGCTCGTGGGGATGATGACCGAGGCGGTCGTCACGCCGTTCCTGTCCGACCGTGACCTCGCCCTGCAGAACGTCCGCTACGTCATGAACGCCGCCGGCGGGCTCACCGAGGACTTCCACCCGCCGCGCGACGGCTACATCCAGACCCGCGCCCGGCAGGTGCTCTCTGAGGCGGTCGACCTGCTCGAGCGCATCGTCCACGACAGCGACGCAGCCGGTGACGCCCCGCTGCTCGCAGCGATCGCCGACGGCACCTTCGGGCTGATGAAGCGGCCGGCGAACGGCGGCAAGGGGCTCGACGGGGTCAGCGAGCGCGCCGACGACTACGACAACCCGGCGACCACCGCGCTCGACGCCTGGACCCCGCCGGCACAGGAGCCCGTCCGATGACCCCGGGTGGCCGCGTCATCCGCCCCTACGGCGACACGACGGGCGACGGCATGGTGCAGCTGTCCTTCACCCTGCCGCTGCCGCACGACAAGCTGGCCGAGGGCGCCGCGCTGCAGCTGGCCCGCAAGATGGGCCTCGACCCCGCGCTGGTCGTGCACGCCAAGGCGATGGGTCCCGACTTCACCTTCTTCGTCGTCTACGGCAGCACCACGCACCTGGTCACCCTCGACGACGTCGTCGTCGTCGAGCGCGAGTACCCGCTCCTCTCGGCCAAGGACGCCAACCGGGCGATCAAGAGGCAGCTGCGCCGCAAGCTCGTCGTCGTCGGCGCATGCATCGGCACTGACGCCCACACGGTCGGCATCGACGCGATCCTCAACGTCAAGGGCTTCGCCGGCGAGAAGGGCCTGGAGTACTACCGCGAGCTCAAGGTGGTCAACCTCGGGGCGCAGGTGCTCGTGCCCGACCTCGTCGCCCGCGCCCGCGCCGAGAAGGCCGACGCCGTGCTCGTCAGCCAGGTCGTCACCCAGAAGGACGCGCACATCCACAACACGACCCAGATGTCCGCGGCGTTCCGCGAGGCCTACCCGGCCGGTCAGGTGCCGATCCTGATCGTGGGCGGCCCACGCTTCGAGGAGGGCTCCGAGCGGGCACTGGGCGTCGACCGCATCTTCGGCCGCGGCACCACTCCCGGCGAGGTCGCCAGCTACCTGGTGCACGAGATCGTCGAACGGAAGGGGAGCAAGCCGTGAGCGAACCCGGGCCTCGGACGACGCGCGCTCAGGTCGGCCTGCGGATCACGCACCGCCGCTACGTGCCCTACAGCCACGCCCACTACGCCGGCAACCTCGTCGACGGCGCCTACTCCCTGGCTGCGTTCGGTGACGTTGCGACCGAGATGTGCATCATCACCGACGGCGACGAGGGGCTCTTCGCCTCCTACAGCGACGTCCAGTTCCGATCGCGGGTCCAGGCCGGTGACGTCATCGAGATCTCTGCCCAGATCGTTCGGGTGGGCAGCCGCTCGCGCGAGCTGGACTTCGAGGTCCGCGTCGTGGCGCGCGGCACCCCGGAGCGTGGCGAGTCGGCCGCCGAGCTGCTCGAGCCCCCGGTCGTCGCCACGACTGCGCGGGGTGTCGTGGTGGTGCCCTGAGCGCTGGCGCGTCCCCGGCACCACATACGGTGAACCCCGTGCGGCGTCTCCTCGTGTCCCTTCTCGGCGGTGGGCTGCTCTGCCTCGCGTTCCCCACCTTCGACGTGTGGGTGGCGGCTCCGCTCGCGCTCGCTCTCTGGGCGTGGGCCTGGACCGGCACCGGTGGCCGACGCGGCTTCCTGCTGGGCGCTGCTGGAGGGCTCGTCTTCTTCGTCCCCGCCCTGAGCTGGTCCGGCGTCTACGTCGGAGCCCTGCCGTGGCTCGCACTGGCGGCCCTGCAGGCTCTCTTCATCGGGGTCGCCGGGGCGCTCTACGGCTGGCTCACCCGCCGGGGGCGCGTGCGACCGCTGGCGTTCGCGCTCGTGTGGGTCGTGGCGGAGGGTTTCCGGGCGCGGGCACCCTACGGCGGTTTCCCGTGGCTCAAGCTGGCCTTCGGCCAGGCCGACTCGCCCTTCGGCCGGCTCGTCGCGCTCGGCGGCGCACCGTTCGTCGCCTTTGTCATCGCCCTGGCCGGGGCGCTGCTCGCGTTCGCCGTCCACCATGCAGTCACGGCGGTCCCCGGGCGCCGGGGGAGTGGCGCCGACGCGCCCCTCGCAGCCGCATCGCGTATGCCGTCTCGCCGGGTCACGCTGCCCGTGGCGGCCGCGCTCGTGCTGGGGGTCGCGGGACTCGCCGTCCCCCTGCCGACCGACGGCCCGATGGCACAGTTCCTCGGGGTGCAGGGCAACGTGGCGCGTCCCGGGCTCGAGTTCAACGCCGAGCGGCGAGCGGTGCTCGACAACCACATCGCCGCCACCCTCAAGGCCCAGGCGGACGTCGCCGCAGGTCGGGCGCCGGCTCCCGACCTCGTCGTCTGGCCGGAGAACGCGTCGGACATCGACCCGCTGCGCAACGCCGACGCCAAGTCGCTCGTCCTGAAGACGGTCGACACGCTGGAGCGGCCGCTCATCGTGGGCGGTCTGCTCGAGGAGCCGGTGGGCTTCGTCTCCAACGTGGCGCTGCTCTTCGAGCCGGGCAAGGGCAACACCGACCGCTACGTCAAGCGGCACCCGGTGCCCTTCGCCGAGTACATCCCGAACCGCGCGTTCTGGCGCACCTTCAGCGAGGAGGTCGACCTCGTCCGTCGCGACTTCGTGCCCGGCCCCGCACCGGGCGTCTTCCGCGTGACGGCTGCCGACGGACGCCAGATCCGGGCCGGTCTCGCCATCTGCTTCGAGGTGGCCTACGACGACATCATGCGCGACGCCGTGCAGACCGGGGCCAACGTTCTCGTCGTCCAGACCAACAACGCCACCTTCGGCTACACCGCCGAGTCGCCGCAGCAGCTGGCCATCAGCCGGCTGCGGGCCATGGAGTCCGGCCGTTCGGTGGTGCATGTCTCGACAGTCGGGCAGAGCGCGCTCATCACGCCTGACGGAACCGCACACCAGGTGACGTCGTTGTTCACAGAGGCGGTCGTCCGCGGGGCACTACCCTTGCGGGACGCCACGACACTGGCGACCCGCGTGGGGGAGGCCCCTGAATGGGTCGCCGCCGCTGCACTGCTGACCATGCTCGCCCTCGGGCTTCGACGTGGTCGCCACAGTGCCGCAGACACCGAAGGAAGAGGATGACGACGACGCAGCGTGAGCCGGTGACCCGAGTGGCCGTGCTCATCCCGACGTACAACGAGCGGGACAACCTGCCCGGCATCGTCGCGCGGGTGCGCGCGAGCGTGCCCGCCGCCGACATCTTCGTCCTCGACGACGCGTCCCCGGACGGCACGGGCCAGATCGCGGATGAGCTCGCGGCCTCCGACCCGCAGGTGCACGTCGTGCACCGCGCCGGCAAGGAAGGGCTGGGCAAGGCCTACCTCGCCGGCTTCGCGATCGTCCTGGGGCGGGGCTACGACGCCGCCGTCGAGATGGACGCCGACGGCTCGCACCTGCCCGAGCAGCTTCCCTCTCTCCTGGCCGCCCTCAGCCAGGCCGATGTCGTCATCGGCGCCCGGTGGGTCAAGGGCGGGGAGGTGCGCAACTGGCCGGCCCGGCGCAAGATCCTGTCCGTCGGGGCGAACATCTACACCAAGGTGCTGCTCGGCATGAAGGTCAACGACGCCACGGCCGGCTACCGCGTCTACCGGGCCGGCGCGCTGCGGACGATGGGCCTGCAGGGAGTCGAGTCGCAGGGCTACTGCTTCCAGATCGACCTGACGCTACGGGCCATTCGGGCCGGGCTGACGGTCGTCGAGGTGCCGATCACCTTCGTCGAGCGTGAGATCGGGGTGTCCAAGATGGGCCACGACATCGTCCGGGAGGCGCTCACGAGCGTCACCCGCTGGGGCCTCGAACACCGCTTCGGCCAGGTCCGCTCGGTCATGCAACGGGCGCGGGGCCGCGAGCCGGTCAGCGAACGCTCATGACTTCGGCGCCGCGACCGTCACGGGCCCGTCGGGTGCGCCTGACGCGACTGGCTGTCGTCGGACTGCTGCTCCTGCCGATCCTCGAGATCGTCGTCATCGTCGCCGTCGGCCAGGCCATCGGGGGTTGGCAGACGTTCCTGCTCATCGTCGCGACCTCGCTGCTCGGCGCCTGGCTGATCCGTCGCGAGGGTGGCCGCGCGTGGCGGGCGCTGGAGCAGGCGGTGCGCAGCGGGCGGATGCCGGCCCGCGAGATCGCCGACGGCGTCGTGGTGCTCGTCGGCGGCAGCCTGCTCGTCGTGCCCGGGTTCATCACCGACCTTCTGGGACTCCTCCTCGTGCTGCCGTTCACCCGCCCCATCGCCCGGAGCATGCTCGCGGCCGTGATCTCGCGGCGGCTGCTCGCCCAGACCGAGCGCTTCACCGGCCCGACCGTCACCGGCAAGCCCGACCGGACGGGCGAGAACGGCTGGGAGGAGACGACGCCCCACGGACCCCAGCGGTCGACGACGAGCGACGAGGTCGTCGAGGGCGAGATCATCGACGAGGACTGAGCCTGACCGCTCTGGAAGCGGACGGCATACGCCATCAGACGGCACACGCCATCGTCGAACGATGGCCCGCGCCCGGACGGACGAGAAGCCCGCCCCCACGAACGGGGCGGGCTTCTCGGTGGAGCGGTCTGGGGTCAGGCGGTCTTGCGGCGCCGCGGCTTCTCACCGCGCGACTCGCGCAGCAGCGACAGACGCTCCTCGAGCAGCTCCTCGAGCTCCGGGAGGGAGCGGCGCTCGAGGAGCATGTCCCAGTGCGTGCGCTGGTGCTTCACGACCTTGGCCTCCGGCTCGGGGCCACCCTGCAGCTTGGCGTCGAGGCCGCAACGGCACTCCCACGTCGACGGAACATCGGCCTCGATGGAGAACGGAAGCTCGGTGCGGTGGCCCTCGGGGCAGACGTAGACGGTGAGCTGACGCTCACTCGGCACGACGTTCTCGTCGGATTCCATGCTCCTCGCGCCGAGGTTGGAACCACGCAGTGATCGATCGGCCATCTGAACCCCTCCAAGACTTTGCCCTTGTGACACCTCTCTGGTGTCTTACCCTCACAGACGCTTGAACGTGCGAAACGGCCCACTTGTTCCCCGGTGAGGTGGGGGAGTCCAGCCCCGTCTCAGATGATGGCAGGGACCGGGTTGCCCGCCTGCTCGATGCCCTCACGCATCCGGACCCGGGAGAGCAGGACGCCGCCGATGCCGAAGAAGACGATGAGCGCGATGATCGCCCACCGGTAGCTGAGCGTGAACTGGTAGACGAGGCCGAAGATCAGGGTGCCGAACCAGCTGGTCCCGCGTTCCATCGCCTGGTAGAGGCTGAAGTACTCCGCCTCGCGGCCGTGGGGGATGAGCTGGCTGTAGAGCGAGCGGGAGAGTGCCTGGGTGCCTCCGAGCACGAGGCCGATGAGCAGGGCGAGCGCGAGGAAGATCGCGAGCGACTTCGCGGGGACGAGGAAGGCGAAGACGACCACGACGGTCCACAGGCCGACGCCGTAGAGCACCGTGCGCCAGGCCCCGATGACACCCGCGACGCGGCCGAAGAGGCGGGCGCCGAAGAAGGCGACGAACTGCACGAAGAGGAACACGCCGAGCACCGTCGTCTCGGAGAACCCCAGCTCCTTGGAGCCGTAGACGCTAGAGCTGCCGATCACCGTCTGGATGCCGTCGTTGAAGAAGAGGTAGGCGAGTAGGAACATCTTCGTCTGCGGGTAGCCCGCCAGGTCGCGGAAGGTGCTGCGCAGCTGCGCGATGCTGCCACCGACGACCCCCGCCGCACGATCGACCGGCGTGTCCACCGTGCCCGTCAGGTGGCGAAGCCCGAGGTACGGGATGATCGTGAAGCCTGCCCACCACAGGCCGGCCGACAGGATGCTGATGCGGGTCGACATGGCCCGGTCGAGGCCGAGGTCCTCGTGGAAGAAGTCGAGGGCGAAGTTCAGGGCGAGCAGGATGCCGCCGCCGAGGTAGCCGAAGGCCCAGCCCTTCGAGGAGACGCGGTCACGCTCGTTCTCGTTCGCGATGCGGCACAGGATCGAGTCGTAGATGACGAGCGAGGCCCCGAGGCAGATCCCGGCGACGACGACGAGGGCTGCTCCCAGCTGCCAGTCGGTGCCGGCGACGAAGAACATCAGGCTCGCCGCGAGGGCGCCGGCCCACGCGAAGCCGCCGAAGAGGCGCGTCGGGCGGGGGCTGCGGTCGGCGATGGCGCCGATGAAGATGAGGACGACCGCGGACAGGATAGTCGTGAAGGTCACGGTGAAGAACCACAGCGACCCCGGTGCGACCGGGATGCCGAGCACCGAGAGCGTCGTCGTGCAGTCCTGGCCGTCCTTCAGGCCGGGGCAGGCGGCCTGCTCCGCGACGGACGTGAGGTAGGGGCTCATGAGCACGGTTGCGGTGGTCGTGACGTAGGCCGAGTTGGCCCAGTCGTACCAGTACCAGGCCCGCTGCTCCCGGGTCTCCGGCCGCGCGGGGTTGACGACGACGTGCGACATGCGAGGACTGTCCCACACAGCCGGCTGGCGCGGGCAGGGGAGCCGTCACAACACGCCGCCGGAGGCCTCCAGGGTGCGGACGAGCCGTGTGGTCGCCGGAAGATCTGGTTTAGCGCTAAAGTGTTGTGGTGGACGCATCCTCGGGGGAGCAGGTCGAGCAGATCGTGGCGGCGTGGCGCCGGGAGCGCCCCGACGTGGACGTGTCGTCCATCGGGGTCATGACGCCGCTGTGGCGACTGGGCGCGATCGTCATGGAGAACCGGGCGCGCATCCTGGCCGTCCACGGGCTCGAGCAGAACCAGCTGGACGCGCTCGGGACGCTGCGCCGTAGCGGCCGGCCGTACCGCCTGACCGCTGGAGAGCTCTCGCGGCGCTGCCGGGTGACACCGGGAGCCACGACCCAGCGCGTACAGGCCATGGAGCGGCTGGGCTGGGTCAGCCGGGTGCGCGAGGAGCCGGATCGCCGGACCGTCCATGTGCAGCTAACGCCCGAGGGGCTGGCTCGTGTGGACGCCGTCCTCGGTGACGTCATGGCCGGCGACGAGGAGCTGCTCGCCGGACTGAGCGCGCAGCAGCGCGCGACCCTGGAGCAGCTGCTGCGCACGTGGCTGGACGTCCTGGAGACCGGGGCCCTCGACCCTGCTCGCACAACCTCGTAACGCCGATAATCGACATTATGTCACTTGCGGTGGAAGCAGCCCTCCCCGCTGGCCGTACCCTTGGCCGCGATGCAGTGCAACTACTTCGACGCCGGACGCTGCCGGTCGTGCGCCCTGATGGGCGTGCCGTATGCCGTCCAGCTCGCCGACAAGCAGCAGCGCTGCCAGCGCGCCCTGGCGGACGTCGCTCCTGACCTCCGGTGGCTCGACCCCTTCGCCACCCGCGAGTCCGCCTTCCGCAACAAGGCAAAGCTCGTCGTCGGCGGGCGCGCCGGCGCTGTCACCGTCGGGATCCTCGACGCCGCGGCGAACGGGATCGACCTCCGGGACTGCGGTCTGCACGAGGACCGCCTGCAGAGCCTCATCCCGCGGCTCGCGGACGTCGTCGACGAGATCGGGCTAGAGCCCTACGACGTCGGGGCCCGCCGTGGCGAGCTCAAGCACCTCATCCTGACCCTCTCCCCCACTGGAGAGGTCATGCTGCGGATGGTCCTGCGCTCACGCCGTCACCTGGCGCTGCTGGAGTCGCGCCTGGCGATGCTGCAGGCGCGCCTGCCGGAGGTTGGCGTCGTCACGGTCAACCTCCAGCCCGAGCACAAGGCCGTCCTCGAGGGCGACACCGAGATCGTGCTGACGAACCAAGGTGTCCTGGCGATTCCCGTCAACGACATCACGCTCTTCCTGCGGCCCAACAGCTTCTTCCAGACGAACACCGCTGTCGCGGGCGCGCTCTACCGCCAGGCGCAGAACTGGGCGGGGGCCGTCCGGCCCGACGTGGTGCTCGACCTCTACTGCGGTGTCGGCGGGTTCGCCCTGCACGCTGCCCACCCCCGGGTGGGCGCCGGGTATGTCCTCGGCGTCGAGGTCTCCCCCGAGGCCGTCCGCAGCGCCTCCCTCAGCGCCGATCGCCTGCGGCACGAGCACCCCGGCCTCGGTCGTCTCGACTTCCGTGTCGGGGACGCCACCGAGGTGAGCGCGCTGGACGGCGCCCTGCAAGGCGCCGAGAGCTCGATGGTCGTGGTCAACCCGCCGCGTCGAGGCATCGGTCCCGACCTCGCGGCCTGGCTGGAGAGCTCGGGCGCGACTCACGTGATGTATTCCAGCTGCAACGTCGACAGCCTGGCCCGCGACCTCGCGCTCATGCCGTCCTATCGGGCACGCGAGGCACGCCTCTTCGACATGTTCCCGCAGACGTCGCACCACGAGGTGATCGTGCTCCTCGAGCTGTTCGCTGCATAGAAGTTCCACGCTTCGACCGCGTTCTCTGTCGCGTGACCCTAACCTCGCAACAAAGGGGTCGGGGGGCTGATTCCCTTGGGGCACAGTCAAATCCGGCTATGTGCCCATTCCGCCCATACGGGTGTTTGGGGAGGAAATGGTCATGAAGACACGACGACGGCGGCTCTACGCCACCCTGGCAGCAGTTGCACTCCTGCTACCTGGGTCGGCCGCCATGGCACAGGCCTCGCTGGCGCCGGCAAGCGCTCCGGCAGCAGCGGCCGCAGCTCCAGTACCCGTCAGCAACCTGCCGATCGTCTCGGTGGACCTGACGGACGCGGACTCGACGAAGAACCACCTCAGCTACCTCAACGCCTCGAAGGACAACTCGGTCGGGGCGACCGTCAACCTCGTCGACCAGTCCAACGCGGCATACGCCATCGTGGATGCAGCCGCGACGATCAAGGGTCGCGGCAACGCCACCTGGAACATGGTCAAGAAGCCGTACCAGATCAAGTTCAAGACCGCGGCCGGCCCGCTCGGCATGGAGCCGGCTCGGACCTGGGTCCTGCTCGCCGACCACACGGACCCCTCGCTCATGCGCAACAAGCTCAGCTACGACCTGGCACGCCGCGTCGGTCTGGCGTACTCCCCCGAGTCCCGCTTCGTCGACGTCAAGATCAACGACGTGGACGGCGAGCACCTGCTCGGTAACTACCTGCTCACGGAGAAGACCGAGGTCGGGCCGACGCGGGTCAACCTCACGGACCCGCAGGCCGAGCTGCTGGAGGAGGACCAGAACTACGGAGCGGCGGAGCCGTTCCACTTCACGGCGGCGACCAGCCAGCGGATCTTCGTGCTCAAGGACGCCCCGGGCGGCGTCGGTGACGCCCTGACCCCCGACCAGGCGGCCGGGTGGACCAGCACGAAGGCCTACCTCAACGCCTTCGAGGCGGCGCTCTACGCCCCCACCCCGGACTGGACGAAGATCAGCTCGATGATCGACGTCGACTCGTTCGTGAAGAACTACTTCGTCCACGACGTCGCAGAGAACTACGACTTCAACCGCTCGAGCATGTACTTCTACAAGAACGGCCCTGGTGACAAGCTGCACGCCGGGCCGGTGTGGGACTTCGACCTGTCGTTGGGCAACTTCACGCCGCAGGCCTGGGGTGGGGACCCGACCTCGGACTACGTCAAGACGACGACCTACCTGCGGAGCAAGACGCACAACTGGTTCGAGCAGCTGATGCGCAACCCGCAGTTCGTCGCACGGGCCAACTCGCTCTACACCTCGACGATCCGGCCCCAGGTCAACGCCATGAAGGCGCAGGTCGACAGCCTGAAGCCGTACCTCGCGCAGTCGGCGGAGAAGAACTTCCAGATCTGGGCGGGCTCGCGGGGGTACGGTCCGACCACGTACACCAATGGCGTGGCAGCGCTCAAGACCTGGACGACGAGCCGCGCCAGCTACCTCGCCCAGGCGTACGGCTCGAGCCTGCCGACCTTCCGTTTCGCGGCCCATCTTGCCTCGATCGGCTGGCAGCCGGCGGTGTCCAGCGGGATGATCGCCGGCACCATCGGTGAGGCCCGGCGGCTGGAGGCGCTGCGCTTCCAGGTCGTCAACACGCTGCTGACCGGCGGGGTGCAGGGCAACGCCCACGTCCAGAACATCGGGTGGACGGGCTACGGGGCGACGAATGCGGTCGTCGGCACGACCGGACGCGGCCTGCGCATGGAGGCGGTGCAGCTGCGGCTGACCGGTGCGCTGGCCACGAACTTCAACCTGGCCTACCGCGTGCAGGTGCAGAGCATCGGCTGGATGCCGTGGGTCCAGAACGGTGCCACGGCCGGCACGACGGGTCGGGCGCTCCAGATCGAGGCGATCCAGATCCGCGTGCTCGACAAGACGCCGTAGCCGACTCGACGGTGGCGCACCGGTGCTGACGGACTGGTGCGCCACCGTCCCGCCTGCGGGTCCTCAGGCGCCGGAACACGATGTTTCATAATGTCGATTATGGGCGAATTACACTGTGCTGCAACCTGATTCAGGTGTTGCGTCGACGGTCACGCGTGCGGCACCTCGTGCGGCACCTCGTGCGGTGCGTCGACGACCCACCACGCGGCATACGGGCTCAGCGCGGCCAGACCGTTGGCACCCCCGTAGACCGGGAAACCGCCCAGGGCGTCGAACGGACGCTCGATACCGGCGTCGGTGAAGTGTCGTGCCTCGACCGTCTGCCACGACGCGGTGACGTTGTAGACGCACACCATCGGCCCACTGGCATGCGAGCGTGCAACCGCCAGTACGCCGTCCGAGGTCTCCCGCAGGATGCGCGTCAGTCCGGAGGCGTGCAGCTGGGGCAGTCCGGCGCGCACTCGAGCGAGGTGCCGCAGGCCCTGGAACGCCTTCCCGGCCACGGTGTCGAAGTCAGACCGGTGGCTCGCAAGCGCCCAGTCGAGGCGCTCGCGATGCGCCCAGCGGTTGTCCTCCTCGTGGCCGGGCTCGAGGGCCCAGTCGGGGTCGTTCGGCATTCCCAGCTCATCGCCGCTCCAGACCACCGGTATGCCGCCCCATCCCGCGACCACCGCATGTGCGAGGAAGAGGCGGGCGAGCCCCTGGTCCACGCCCTCGTCGTCGCGGCGGGCGTGGGCGTCGGCCAGCCCGGTCAGCGCGGCTGCCGTGCCGCTGATGCGCTTGTCCCCCGTCGCGACGTTGTGCTGGAAGACGAGCCCGCGGGCCCACGACCCGGGGTGGTCGCCGGAGTACCAGTCGGACAGGAACCGCCGGTGCGCGAAGCCGTCGAGGCCGGCTGCCGCCGCGTCGCCGTCGTCGATCGCCCAGCCGATGTCGTCGTGGCAGCGGACGTAGCAGATCCACGTACCGGTGGCCGGGGTCGGCGGGAGGGCCGCCAGCGCCTGCTTGGCCAACCCCGTGCTGCCGGTGGCGAGCATCGACCAGACCTGGACCATGAGGCTGTTGTGGTAGGCGAGATCGCTGACGCGGCCGGCGTGCTCACCCTGTCCGAGGTACTGCACGAGGTCACGCGGACCAACGATCGCCTCGGCCTTGAAGGCGAGCGCCGGGCAGGCGATGCGAGCGACGGACCGTAGGGCCTGGGTGACCGCATGAACCTGGGGCTGGTTCTGGCAGTCCGTGCCCAGCCGCTTCCACGTGAAGGCGATGGCGTCCAGCCGGAGCACCTCCACGCCGAGGTTGGCGAGATACAGCACCAGGTCGGCGTACTCGACCAGCACTTCGGGGTTGGCCCAGTTGACGTCCCACTGCCACTCGTTGAAGGTGGTCCACACCCAGCCCTCGAGGTCGAAGTCCCAGGTGAAGTTGCCGGGCGCGAAGTCGGGGAAGACCTCGGGCAGGGTGCGTTCGTAGGCATCCGGCATGACGCGGTCGGGGTAGACGTGGAAGTAGTCGCGGTAGTGGTCCTCCCCGGCGCGGGCGCGCCGGGCCCACTCGTGCTCACGGGCGACGTGGTTGAGCACGAGGTCCAGGACGAGCGAGATTCCTTCTCGTCGAAGGTCGGTGGCGAGACGCTGCAGGTCGCCGACGTCCCCCAGGTCCGCGCGGACACTCCTGTAGTCCTGCACCGCATAGCCCCCGTCGTTGTCACCGTCGCGCGGCTGGAGCAGCGGCATGAGGTGCAGGTAGCTGACCCCCAGGTCGCGCAGGTAGCCGACGCGACCTCGCAGGTTGTCGAGGTCGCCGGCGAACCGGTCCGTGTAGCAGGCGTACCCGAACATCGACGGCTGCTGGAGCCAGTCGGGTCGCAGCAGCCGGCGCTCGTCGAGCCGGCGCAGTTCGGCAGAGCGCTCGCCATGGCCGGCGACGGCCCGCTCGAGGAGCCGTATGGCCAGGGCAGAGACGTCGCGGTCGGGGTAGAGCGCCACGAGCGCCGCCACGAGGTCGTCCCCCCACCGCTCGATGCGCAGCTCCAGCGTCTCGCGCTCATGGTCGGTGAAGCCCTCCAGCAGCGAGGACAGCGACTCGGTGGCCAGTCGTAGAACGGGGTCGGCGTCGTCCATGGCCCGATTGAACAGCACCGGGGGCGCCCGGCGACAGGGCCCGCGCTCCCCCGGCTGGGGTCACTCGAAGGGCGACGGGTCTCCCGCCCCCACCCGCGTCACCACCGGTGAGCCGTCGGAGTAGTCGACGACCGTGGTGGGCTCCAGCCCGCACTCCCCCGAGTCGACGACCGCGTCGATGACGTGGTCGAGGCGGTCCTTGATCTCCCACCCCTCGGTCATCGGGTCCTCGTCGCCCGGCATGAGCAGCGTGCTCGACAGGATGGGCTCCCCGACGGCCTTGAGCAGCTCCCGCACCACGGGGTGCTCGGGAATGCGCACACCCACGGTCTTCTTCTTGGCGTGCAGCAGCCTGCGTGGCACCTCCTTCGTCGCCGGGAGGATGAAGGTGTAGGGCCCTGGCGTCACCGTCTTGATGGCACGGAAGACGGAGTTGTCGAGGTGCACGAACTGGCCCAGCTGGGCGAAGTCGGCGCAGACGAGGGTGAAGTGGTGCTTGTCGTCGAGGTGGCGGATGCGCAGGATGCGCTCCTTCCCCTCGGGGTTGTCGAGGGAGCAGCCGAGGGCGAAGCACGAGTCGGTCGGGTAGGCGATCAGGCCGCCCGAGCGCAGGATCTCGACCGCCTGCCCGATCGCTCTCGGTTGCGGGTCGACGGGGTGGACGTCGAAGTACTTCGCCATGGCCCCAGCCTGCCATGCTGAGGCGCATGACTGAGCAGACAGGTGGGCGCAGGACCGCCTCGGACTCCGCTGGCTCCGGCCCCGTCGAGATCGCAGACAATCCTGCACGGGGGCGGTTCGAGTTGAGCACCGAGGGTCGCGTCATCGGGGTCGCGAGCTACGCCGTGGTCGCGCCGTCGGAGGCCCCCGAGAGGATCGTCTTCTTCCACACCGAGGTCCGGCCGGAGTTCGAGGGCCGGGGCCTGGCCGCCCAGCTGGCCACGTACGCACTCGAGGCGGCGGTCGCCTCGGGCCGCGACATCGTCGCCCTCTGCCCCTACATCAAGGAGTACGTCCAGCGTCACCCCGAGCCGTACGCCGCCCACGTCGTCGCTGCGAGGCAGTCCGACGTCACCGCTGCCCGGCGGGCTGCGGCGGCGGCGGAGTGAGCGGCCGCCCGCACGTCGTCGTCGTCGGGGGCGGGATCGTCGGGTCCGCCATCGCCCGTCGGCTCACCCATGCGCAGCCGCGGCCCGACGTGACCCTCGTCGAGAAGGACGAGGGGCCTGGCCGACACCAGACGTCGCGCAACAGCGGCGTCGTCCACGCCGGCCTCTACTACGCACCCGGCTCGGCCAAGGCGACCCTCTCCCGCGAAGGCGTGCGGCGGTTGCGTCGGTACTGCCAGGAGCGCGGGCTGCCCTACGAGGAGGTCGGCAAGCTCGTCATCGCGCTCGACGAGGCCGAGGAGCAACGGCTGCGCGGCATCGAGGCTCGGGCACTCGCGAACGGTGTACCCGGCCTGCGGTGGCTCGGCGCCGACGCGCTGCGAGAGGTCGAGCCGCACGCGGCGGGACGTGCCGCCCTGCACTCACCGACGACGGCCATCACCGACTTCGCGGCCGTGGCTGCAGCCATGCTCGATGACGCACAGGAGCAGGGCGCCACCGTGCTCACCGGATTCGACGTGACCGCCTTGGGCCGGCGCGGCGCCAGCGTGGACGTGCGCGCTGCCGACGGCCGCCAGGTGTCCGCTGACCGCGTGGTGATCGCCGGTGGCCTGCACGCCGACCGCCTTGCGGTGCTGGCAGGCGACGGGCCCAGCCCGGCGATCGTGCCCTTCCGGGGCGAGTACCTCCGGCTCGACGCCTCCGCAGCCGGGCTCGTCAAGGGCCTCATCTACCCGGTGCCGGACCCGCGGTACCCGTTCCTCGGGGTGCACCTGACCAAGCGCGTCGACGGCGGTGTGCTCCTCGGTCCGAACGCCGTCCTCGCGACGGCTCGGGAGGGCTACCGTCGACGCGACGTCGACCTCGAGGTGGTCCGCGCCCTCGCATCCTCCGCCGGCTTCCGGGCCTTCGCCCGCGCCAACGTGCGCACGGGCCTGCACGAGGTCGTCGGCTCCCTCAGCCGCCACGCCTTCGTCGAGCGCGCACGCCGCTACGTGCCGGCGATCCGCGACCGCGACGTGCACCGCGCGGACTCCGGCGTCCGGGCGCAGGCGATGGACCCGGACGGCTCACTCGTGGAGGACTTCCGGTTCAGCCGGGTCGGCCCGGTGCTCTGCATCCGCAACGCCCCGTCGCCCGCCGCCACCGCGTCACTGGCCATCGCCGACATGGTGGTCGACCAGCTCGACCTGCCCTGAGGGAGCGACGGTCAGTTCTTGCCGAAGTACTCGCTGGCTTCCATGGCGTCGATGACCGACGGCGCGCCGTGCAGGCCGATGGCGTAGCCACCGAGGTCCTTGACGGTGTCGGCGAGGCCGGCGACGGCGGTCACCGGGCTGACCATCACCCACGGCGAGACGTGGAGGTCGGGGCCCGTGGCCGGGTCGAGGGCGAGCTGCGTGCCGAGGGCGTCGGGCACCCGGTCGGGGCGCGCGTGCGGCACGTGGTCCAGGAACGAGCCGACCGGGTCCTGCAGCGTCGTCAGGGCCTCTCCGCGTACGTGGTAGTTCCGAATCTGGCCCGGGACCAGGCCGCCCCGGCCGTGACCGGCTTCGGTGGCGAACTCGACGGTGTTGGGGTGGACCCCCGCAGCGTTGAAGGTCACCGCGGGCACGTCGGTGGCCACGGAAGCCGTGCTGGCGAGACCACCACCGAGCGAGTGCCCGGTCAGGACCATGTTCTCGTTGCCCACCGCGGCCGAGAGGTGCTGGGCCAGGGCGATCGCCTGCAGGTGCTGGGAGCTGAGCAGGCCGACTCCCTGCTGGAGGTTGGCGCCCCAGTCGTCGACGCTCTTCGGGTCGGTGCCCTGGAAGGCCAGCACGTAGTGGTTCTGGGCGTCGCGGTAGACGTTCGCGGCGAAGCCGCCGGGTCCGGTCAGCGTCCTCGGGTCGATCCCCAGCTTCTCCAGGTCGGAGGCATCCAGCGGGTGGTAGCTCTCCGTCCCCTCGCCGTCGTAGACGCCCTTGGCGAGCTCGGCGAGCTCGAGGTCGATCTCGTGCGGCGTGGTCCCCCGCACGCTGTCGGCGAAGGGCGGCTGGACGTGCGCCAGGGGTGACTCTGGTGGGAGGAGTCCGTCCAGCGGGCCGAACGACCCGAAGGGTAGGAGCCCGCCGGGGCCGAGCAGCGGGCCCTGGCTCGTGCTCGCTGAGCGCTGGGCGCGGGCGTTCTCGGCCAAGCGACGCGCCAGCCCGTCGAGCGTGGAACCGAGTGAGGTCAGCGCGGTCGCCGTTGACCGCCAGCGTTCCTGCGCCGCCTCCGCGTCGGCTCCGCCCCAGGAGCGCCCGATGACAGCCAGGGCCCTCGTACCGTTGGCACGGATTCCCTCGACCTCGCCGGCGCAGGCGCTCAGCTCGCCGGCGGTACGGTCGAGGGCTTCCGGGTCAGCACCCTTGCGGTAGAGCACGCGATCCTCCTGTCGACGGTGGCCCCACCGTAGGTGGTGTCCGAGCGGACGGTCCATGGGGAGCACTCCCCACCTCCTGCCCCGCGGTTGAGGGTGACCGTATGCCGTCGCCCCCGGTCAGCCGCAGGGGTTGACCGGGCGCATCAGGTCGAGCTCAGGCCCGCAGGTCGGTGAGCATCGAGGCGAACGGCGTGACGTCCTCGAACGGGTCGACCCGCGCCGCCCTGGGCGCACCGCTGATGAGCCCGGCGAAGGCCGCGCCGGCGCGCTCTATGCGCTCACCGAGCCGGCCGGCATCCGTGCTGCCCCAGTCCTCGCTCGCGGCGAACACCGCCACGGGTGCCACGAGGGCGCCGAGGTGGGCGAAGAGCGGCCGCAGCGCGTGGTCGATGACGAGCGAGTGGCGCGCGGTGCCACCGGTCGCGCCGAGCAGCACCGGCGTGTCGCGCAGCGCCTCCTTGGGAAGCACGTCGACGAGCATCTTGAACAGCCCGCTGTACGACGCGGCATACACCGGCGTGGCGACGACCACGGCGTCCGCCTCCGTGATCGCGTCGAGGCGCACCTGGAGCTCGGGCGAGGCGAAGCCGGTGAGGACGTTGTTCGTCAGGTCGTGGGCGACGTCGCGCACGTCGACGACCTCGACGACGACCTCGCGGGGGGCGAGCGCCCTGACGGTGGCCTCGGTGAGGCGGTCGGCGAGCAGGCGCGTCGACGAGGGCTGGGTCACGCCGGCCGTGATGACGGCGAGGTGGAAGGCGGTCACTTGGTCACCTCCTGGGTGATCGGGCTGGCGCTCGCGGCGAGCCGGCTCGCGTGCGTCGGGGCGTCCGGGACCTGCGCCGGCTTCAGGGCGGCGAACTCCTTGCGGAGGACCGGCACGACCTCCTCGCCGAGGATGTCGAGCTGCTCGAGGACGGTCCTGAGGGGCAGACCGGCGTGGTCGAGCAGCCACAGCTGGCGCTGGTAGTCACCGGCGTACTCGCGGAAGCCGAGCGTCTTCTCGATGACCTCCTGCGGGCTGCCCACGGTGAGCGGCGTCTGGCTCGTGAACTCCTCGAGCGACGGGCCGTGGCCGTAGACGGGGGCGTTGTCGAAGTAGGGCCGGAACTCACGGACGGCGTCCTGGCTGTTCTTGCGCATGAACACCTGACCGCCGAGGCCCACGAT
Source organism: Terrabacter sp. FW104-15G4B (assembly GCF_058790095.1). Classification (NCBI taxonomy): domain Bacteria; kingdom Bacillati; phylum Actinomycetota; class Actinomycetes; order Micrococcales; family Intrasporangiaceae; genus Terrabacter; species Terrabacter sp. FW104-15G4B. Next base: position 29,822 of record NZ_JBYTCI010000036.1, read on the forward strand.
GGCTTGGTCGGCGGTGCCGTGGCCGTAGTGCTCGAAGCGGCGGCGGTAGAGCTGGACCATCTGCTTGGTGTGGCTCGCGGGCCAGAAGATGTGGTTGGAGAAGAAGCCGTCGCCGTAGTACGCCGCCTGCTCCGCGATCTCGGGGCTGCGGATCGAGCCGTGCCAGACGAACGGCGGTATGCCGTCGAGCGGGCGGGGCGTCGAGGTGAAGCCCTGGAGGGGGGTGCGGTACTTGCCCTGCCAGTCGACGACGTCCTCACGCCACAGGCGGTGCAGCAGGGCGTAGTTCTCGATGGCCAGCGGGATGCCGTCGCGGATGTCCTTGCCGAACCACGGGTAGACCGGGCCGGTGTTGCCGCGGCCCATCATGAGGTCCATCCGCCCGCTGCTGAGGTGCTGCAGGGTGGCGTAGTCCTCGGCGATCCGCACGGGGTCGGTGGTCGTGATGAGGGTCGTCGAGGTCGACAGGATGATCCGCTCGGTCTGGGCGGCGATGAAGGCGAGCGTGGTCGTCGGGGCCGACGGGATGAAGGGCGGGTTGTGGTGCTGTCCGGTCGCGAAGACGTCGAGACCGACCTCCTCGGCCTTCCTGGCGATGGCGACGGTCGCCTCGATCCGCTCGTGCTCGGTCGGTGTGCGACCCGTGGTGGGGTCGGTCGTGACGTCGCCGACGGTGAAGATCCCGAACTGCATGTGTCCCAGCTCCTTTAGTTGATGATTCAATCGTATCGAACACCACCGTGCCCTCCCCCATTCCCTC
>NZ_JBYTCI010000037.1:0-28861 GCF_058790095.1 Terrabacter sp. FW104-15G4B
CCCATCCCCAGCCCCACGCCAGCCAACGCCCCGAGGGATCGCCTCCTCGGCCGTGGCACCTGGCGCGAGGCGCGCTACGTCACCGACCTGCTGCGCACCGAGACGGTCGGCGGCGCCATCCTCCTGGCTGCCGCGGTGGCCGCGCTGCTGTGGGCCAACTCCCCGTGGCGAGACGGCTACGCCACCCTCCGCGACACCGTGGTCGGCCCGCACGCGCTACATCTCGACCTTTCCCTCGGCACGTGGGCGGCCGACGGCCTGCTCGCCGTCTTCTTCCTCGTGGCCGGCATCGAGCTCAAGCGTGAGTTCGTCGCCGGTGACCTGTCCGACCGCCGCAAGGCCGCCCTCCCGATCGCCGCAGCTGTCTGCGGCGTGGCTCTCCCCGCGATCCTCTACGTCGTCACGGCCATGCTGCTGAGCCAGGGTGAGAGCGCGAGCGAGATCGGCGGCATACTCCGGGGCTGGGCGATCCCGACGGCCACGGACATCGCGTTCGCGCTCGCAGTGCTGGCCGTCATCGCCACGCACCTGCCGACTGCGCTCCGATCCTTCCTGCTGACGCTCGCGGTCGTCGACGACCTCATCGCCATCACGATCATCGCCCTCTTCTACACGGACAGCGTCAACCTGCTCTGGCTGCTCGCCGCCGTCATCCCGCTCGCCGCCTGGCGGCTCCTCCTCAAGCACAAGATCACCAACCCCGTCCTGCTCGCCATCCCAGCGCTGCTGGCCTGGGGATTCGTGCACGCCAGCGGCATCCACGCAACCGTGGCCGGTGTCGTCCTCGGCCTGCTCGTGCCGGTCAGCCGTGAGGTCGAGGACGACCCCGACCGCCACTCGCTGGCCGAGCGGCTCGAGCACAAGATCCGCCCCTTCTCGGCGGGCTTCGCCGTGCCCGTCTTCGCCTTTTTCGCGGCCGGCGTGACGGTCGTCGGCGGCGGCTTGGGCGCCGCCCTGACAGATCCCGCCGCGGTGGGCGTCGTCGTCGGCCTGGTCGTCGGCAAGGCTATCGGCGTCCTCGGCGGCACCTGGGCGGTCGCCCGCTTCACTCGAGCCGAGCTCGACGAGGACCTGGCCTGGACGGACGTCTTCGGACTCTCCATCTTGGCGGGCGTCGGGTTCACCGTCAGCCTGCTCGTCGGCGAGCTCGCGTTCGGAGGCGGTTCCGAGCGCGACGACCACGTCAAGCTCGCGGTCCTCACGGGGAGCGTCATCGCCGCTCTGCTGGCGACCGTCGTGCTGCGTCTGCGCAACCGGCACTACCGCCAGGTGGAGGCGCGAGAGACCGCGGACGAGGACCACAACGGCATCCCTGACATCTACGAGACCGAAGGGCGACTGGACCGGGCGTGATGGTGCCCTCCGTGCGCGTTCGGGTAGGGGCTCGGCAGTAGGGTTGCACCAGGCAGGCGCGACCGCGTCACATACGAGCACCGAGGAAGTGAGCCGATGAGCACGGATCCCCGGCAGGAGCGGACACTCGGCCAGCTGGTCGCCTCCGCCACCCAGGACCTCTCGACGCTGATCCGCAGCGAGATCGCCCTGGCCAAGGCCGAGGTCTCGGTGCAGGTGAAGAAGGCCGGCGTCGGCGGCGGCCTCCTCGCCGCAGCGGGCGTGGTCGCGTTCTACTCCGTCTACTTCATCTTCATCACGCTCGCGGAGGGCATCCAGGCGCTCGGCCTGCCGCGCTGGCTCAGCTTCCTCATCGTCACCGTCTTCATGCTCATCGTCGCGGCCGTCCTGGCCGCCCTCGGGGTGAGGAAGATGAAGACGGTGAACCCGACGCCGGAGAAGACGATCTCCGAGGCGCAGACCACCGTCGCAACGCTGAAGTCCGCGGCCGAGAACCCCGGCACCACCACGCCTGCTCCCCGTCCCGAGTGGGACCGCGCCGCCCTTCCGACTGCGCCGGCCGCCTCCTCGAGCAACGGGACGGCCGCGATCACCCCCGACCCGTCTCGCGACGCCTGACCAGAGATCTATAGCCGCATCCATGTCCGTCGACGCTGCCTTCGTCAACATCGACGGCCCGTGGGAGCACCGCTACGTCTCCGCCAACGGCGCCCGCTTCCACGTCGCCGAGCTGGGCGACGGCCCCCTCGTGCTCCTGCTGCACGGTTTCCCACAGTTCTGGTATGCGTGGCGCCACCAGATGGTGGCCCTGGCCCAGGCGGGCTACCGGGTCGCGGCGATGGACCTTCGCGGCTACGGCGCCTCGGACAAGCCGCCGCGCGGCTATGACACCTACATGGCCACCCTCGATGCCGCCAGCGTCATCCGCGCACTCGGTGAGAAGGACGCCGTCGTGATGGGTCAGGGCCTCGGCGGCTGGATCGCCTGGTGCATGCCGACCCTGCGGCCCGACGTGACCCGCGCTCTCGTGTCCCTCTCGATGCCGCATCCCCGGATCATGCGTCACGCGATGTGGTCCAGCCCAGAGCAGCGTCGCGCCTCGTCGTGGATCGCCGGCTTGCAGAAGCCGTTCGCCCCCGAGCGCGAGATGACACGGTCGCACGACTACGTCGAGGATCTTTTGCGCTCATGGGCGTCCCCCTTCGGGACGTTCCCGACAGCTGAGGACGTCTCCTGCTACGGCGACGCGATGAGAATCCCTTTCGTCGCCCATTCCGCCGCCGAGCACTACCGCTGGCTCGGTCGGTCAGCCGTCCGCCCGGACGGTCCGCTCTTCATGCGACGTATCCGTCATGCGATCCGCGTCCCCGTCCTCCATCTGCAGGGCAGCGACGACGGCTGCGTCATCGCCTCCGTCACTCACGGGTCGGGCGCCTTCGTGCCCGGCGACTACCGGCAGGTGAGGATCGCGGACGCCGGTCACTTCCTCACCGAGGAGGCGCCCGACGAGGTGAACTCGGCTCTCACCACCTGGCTCGGATCTCTTGCCTGACATGGAGCTCGAGCTTCCCGATGCCGGCGGGGTCACTTGGTCGGTCTGTCTTCGCGACGGATCCGGTATGCCGCTGGCTTCCGCCGGTGCCGACGAACCGTTGCGGACGGCATCCGTCGGCAAGGTGCTGCTCCTCGTCGAGACGGCCCGGCTTCTCGCCGCCGGTGACCTCTCGCCCGACGAGCCGCTCACCCGCTCGGTCGACCTGTGGGTCGGCGACTCCGGCCTCTGGCACACGTTGTCGGTCGAGACCCTCCCCCTCATCGATGTCGCCGCTTTGGTCGGCGCCGTGTCCGACAACCTTGCGACCAACGTGCTCCTTCGGCGGGTCGGCCTCGCCGAGGTGGCGGTCCGCGCCACGGCGCTCGGCCTGCGTGCAACCGCCCTGCACGACCAGGTGCGCGACGTCCGCGGTGTCGACCACCCGGTCGCTCTCTCCACCGGAACTGCCTCGGAACTGAGCGCACTGATGGCCGCCCTCGCCACCGACACCGCTGCCGGCCCGGTCGCGGACCGGCTGGTGCGCGAGTGGCTCTCGGCCAACGTCGACCAGTCGATGGTCGGCTCGGCCCTGGTGGAGCAGGGCGGCTTGGACCCGATCGCCCACCATGCCTCGCTGGCGCTGCCGACGGCATTCTGGAACAAGACCGGCACGGATGCCGGCGTGCGAGCCGACGTTGGAGCGGTGACGGCGGGGGGCCGCACTGTCACCTGGGCTGCCATCGCCAACTGGGACCCGAACCCCGGGACGACCCTCGACCACCTGACGGCCTGGGCGGTGCTGCGCGGCATGCGCCACATTGGCGAGCAGGTCCTCTCGCAGCTTTAGGCTGCCCGATTTTCGACGAATAGCGAATTTCTCAGCAGCACTCACGCACAATGACCGGGCGGCAGAGTTGTCGCCTCTTCGCCACGTCATTCGAGCTATGGAAGATCATGAGCACACATCCCTCACGCCCCCGCGCGGCACTACTTGCGCCCGTTGTCCTCGTCGCAACGGCGCTACTGGCATGGGTGCAGTGGAGAGGGGTAGCGAAGGGCATCTGGGTGGATAGCGATGTCTACATCATGGGCGCACGAACCCTTCTGGACGGTGGTGACCTCTACGCAGGAGCCAGCGCGGTCGACCTGCGCTTCACCTACTCGCCTTTCGCGGCTGCCATGTTCGTGCCCTTGGCGCTGTTGCCCGCAGAGGCCGCACGATGGACGCTGACCGGGGGCTCGCTCGTCGCGCTGCTGGTCACCCTGCTGGTCGTCGGCCGACGCCTCAAGGTGAGGCCGTGGGTCATGTGCTGGCTCGTCATCGCAGCGGCAGCACTTGAGCCCGTATTTCGTAACCTGCTGCTCGGACAGATCAACCTCATCCTGATGGGAATAGTGGTGGTCGACGCGCTCGTCGTGCCCCAGCGCTACCGCGGCTTCCTCGTCGGCATCGCCGCGGGGATCAAGCTCACGCCCGCTGTCTTCGTCGTCTACTTCTTGCTCCAGCGGGACTGGCGTTCGGCCGCACGTGCGGGTACCGGCTTCGCGGCCTCGGTCCTCCTCGGTCTGGTGGTCGCTCCGTCAAGCAGCCTTTCCTTCTGGAGCGGGGGCTTCATCGGACTTGGCAAGTTCGGCGCCGATGCAGTCGTGGGCACGGACAACCAATCCCTACTGGCAGCCCTGCTTCGGGTGGCCGGAAGATCGGAGGTGCCGCTCAGCCTGCAACTGCTGCTGGCAATCGCCGGCGTCGCACTAGGCGCGCTCGCAGCCCGACGGAGTCTCACCCACGGTGGACCGGCGGCTCATGTCGAGGCCCTAGCGTGGATCGCCCTCGGTGGGCTGCTCGGCTCGCCAATCTCGTGGACGCACCACTGGGTCTGGATCATCGTGGTGCTCGCCGTTTTCGCTAGTCGTCGAGAGGGAGTCAAGGCGGCCCTCGTCCTGATCCTCTTCTGGTTCCCGACCGTGTGGCTGCTATACACCGCAAAGGACTTCGAGGAGCTGACGTTCCCCTGGTGGAAGGCGCTGATCTCTGCCGTCTACGTCATCCTGGGGGTGGTTATGCTGCTTAGCGAGGTGCTGCGCAAACCGCCTTCCAGTCGTGGCATGGGGGCGCCAGAGCAAGAGCCAGCGACTGCAGACCGCCCGGCTAAGCCGGCACCCACCTCCGCCTGACCCGAGGCATTGGCACCTCGACGACTCGACGAGTTAACTGGCTCAGCATCAACGGTGCAGGCACTCGCGCGGTGATAACGCGGGACGTAAGGCAACACAGTCCACCTGTCACGCCTGAGAGGCGTTCCGGTCTTTGTCTACCGTGGCCCCAATTGCGACCGCCTCCTGGCTGCTGGTCGAGCAGCCGGCTCTGCGTCTTCGGCGACTACTGCCCGTGGCCCGACCGCGAGTGGGCCTCCCGGAGAAGCAGGCACCGCAAGCCCGCTGGCGGCACCGGCAAGTTCGGTAGACATCGATCTCCTTTCACGGATAGCGCCGCACGAATCGGCTCCCATCCGGCAAAGTGGGGCGCATGCAGGGGACAGGGGATCGATGGCGCCTGGGGCGTAGGCCAGCGCTGGACGGGTTGCGTGGCACTGCGATCCTGCTTGTGCTTGCGCGTCACGGCGGGCTACCCCTAGAGAGCGCTGGGTCCGTTGGGGTGGGGCTGTTCTTCGGCCTCTCCGGGTTTTTGATCACCGAGCTACTCCTTGAGGAGTACGAACGACGCGGAGCCATCGATTTCAGAGCGTTTTATGCGCGGCGTGCCCGCAGACTCGTACCAGCGCTCTTGGTTTCCATCGCAGCGGTAGCAGTGGCGGGAGGCTTCCTCGGCCCCCTCTTCTTCACGTGGCAAGAAGCCGCCGCCGCCCTGTTCTATGTCGGCAACTGGTTCCTTGTCAGTGGCTTGAACCTCGCCAGTCTCACGCACACTTGGTCACTCGCCGTCGAGGAGCAGTTCTACCTCGTCTGGCCGCTCATCGTGTTCGTGATTGCGCGACGCGGACGACGCGCCGTGATGCTTACCGCCGGGCTTGGAGTTGCAGCCGCATTTGCATGGTTGGCGTGGGCCGTGGCCTCCGACGCCCCTTGGTACCGGATCTATTTCTCGTCCGAGGCGGCCGCCTTGCCTCTCCTCACCGGTGCAGCCGTAGCCGCTTGGTTGGGCATGCGGGCCGAGCCCAAGAAAAGTCCTGTCAGATACGTCGGCTGGGGACTGATCGTGGTTGGCGCCGCCCTGCCCGAGGTGGCCACGGTGACGGTCACTCCGGTCATTACTGCCATGGCCGTCGCTCTACTGCTCCCAAGCGCCGCAGGCCCTGGTGGAGCTGTGCTGAAGGCGAAAGTGTTCCGCTGGTTCGGTGAGCGGTCCTACAGCATTTACCTCTGGAACGGTCCATTCGCGTTCTGGCTTCGAGAGGTGTGGCACTGGCCATGGTGGGCACGGCTGCTTGTCGTCGTCCCGGCCGGTGTCCTTCTTGGCGCCGCTTCCTATCGGTGGATAGAGGCACCCTTCCGCCGTAGACGTAAGTCGCTCGCCACAGACGAGGAGGGTGCGCCCACAGGGGGGTCATTCGCCCGTCAGGGGAAAGACGAATTCAGGCTGGTTACACCGAGCGAATGAAAGTTCGGCTCCTTGCGCAGATCCTGACATTGATAGAGACTCATGCATTTTGCTCGCAGATAATTCGGACATAAACGGATGAATACCGCCAAAGCACTCGCGACACTTTGAGCAATGCTTCTATTTGCCTACAAAAGTAGTTATGTGCTCCTAGCCTGAGCCTTGCCGGCTCGGGGGGTCGATCCGGCACATCGCAGGAGGGGACCTTCGAGCATGAGAGCTCGCTCAGTTCTGGCTGCCTCAGCAGCCGCCATCACCATCTTTGCCACGGCCACCAGCGCCCTGGCTGACAACATCACAAACACGCTGGACACCACGGTGGACAGCGTCGTCGAGACCATGCCGCTCATCGTGGGTGGCAGTGGATCGACACTTCTCGCGGTCGTGCCCACCAAGGGCGACAACAAGAACGGGTGCAACCTCACCGGCAAGACGACCCTCGTCGTCGACGTGGCGTCCTCCGACGCCAGCGTCGCCACGGTGACGCCGAACCGCATCACGTTCGACAGCTGCGGAGCAACGCCGACGCTCAGCGTCAAGGCGCTTAAGGTGGGCTGGAGCACCATCTCGCTCAAGGAGTACTCGAACAGCACGGGGCGGCTCTTCGACTTCGGACCAGCGGTCTTCAACGTCAACGTCATCGCGCCGGGGGGCGCCAACACCCCGCCGAGCGTGGGGATCACCGGCGTATCGGACGGCGCCTCCTTCCCGAAGGGCTCCGTTCCGACGGCCACGTGCGCGGTGTCCGATGCCGAGGACGGGGCTTCGATCTTCGCCGCCACGCTCTCGGCTGTTGACGGCCCGTACGCCTCGGACGGCATCGGCTCCCAGACGGCGACCTGCTCCTACACGGACAAGGGCGGTCTCAAGGCAATGAGCTCGGTGACCTACTCGATCATCGACGAGTCCGCCCCCGCGATCTCGTACGTCCTCAGCCCGGCCGATCCTGATGGCCTCGCGGGCTGGTACCGCAGCGATGTGTCGCTGACGTGGACCGTTGCGGAGCCCGAGTCACCGAACTCGCTGAAGATGACGGGTTGCGTGAACACGACGATCACCAGCGACCAGTTCCCGACGGACTACAGCTGCTCAGCCACGAGCGCAGGCGGCGCGCCCGCGCAGCAGACGGTCAGCATCAAGCGCGACGCCACCGCACCTACGGTTGCCAACGCCTCTGCTCCGTCTCCCGACGGCCAGAACGGTTGGTACGTCTCGCCGGTCACGGCCACCTTCGTGGTGAGCGACGCGACTTCGGGCCCGGCGCAGCCGACGGTCAGCGCCACTTCGCCCACGGGCGCAGAGGGTTCCGGCGTCGTCGTCGACAGCCCTCAAGCCTCCGACCTGGCAGGGAACGTCGCGCCGGCAGGTGCTGCGTCCCAGAGCTTCCAGATCGACCTGACTGCGCCCACCGCCACTATGGACTCCTCCTTCGCCGACTCGTACTACTTCGGCGAGGTCCCGGCCGCGCCGACGTGCACCGCACACGACAGCGTGTCCGGGCCCGAGAGCTGCGCAGTCAGCGGCTACTCCACCGCCGTGGGCACCCACACGCTGGTTGCGACGGCGAAGGACGTCGCAGGCTGGAGCAGCGCGACCCCATTAGCCACCTACACGGTCAAGGCCTGGACGATCTTCGCGTTCTACCAGCCCGTCGACATGGGCGGCGTCTGGAACACCGTCAAGGGCGGCTCCACTGTGCCGCTCAAGTTCGAGGTCTTCGCCGGTACGAAGGAGCTGACGGACCCGTCGATCGTCAGCAAGTTCACCGTCAACAAGGTCACCTGCGCCGGCACAACGGCGACGGAGGACGCGATTGAGCAGCTCGTCACAACCGGCGGCACCAGCCCGCGCTATGACACGACGGCCGGCCAGTTCATCCAGAACTGGCAGACCCCGAAGTCGCCTGGGACCTGCTACTCGGTCAAGGTCACGACCGTCGACGGCACCTCGAGCAACCTCGCACTGTTCAAGCTGAAGTAGTCCGCGAGCCACCCCTAAGGGCGGGCGCCCCATCCGCGGATGGGGCGCCCGTTCGCTTGCGCAACCCGTCACTCCGCTCAACGGCAATCATTTTTACCGTTTACAGGATCTATCGGGACGATCTCGTGATCTCGAGCAAACCTGGAACCTACACTCCGAGCATGCGTCAGGGCGGGGTGGACGGTCGGAGAGGACCGAGCCGCGAGGTGATCACCTCGATGGCTGCCCCCACCATGTTCGGGTGGGCTCTCGGGCTCAGTGTCACGGCGGTCATCCTGGGCACCCCCTACCTGCTCTTCGCGTACCACAGCCCCGAGCTTCACCTCGTGCTCGACTGTCTCGACACCGGTGTCGCCTTCCTGGTCGCCTTCCTTCTCTTCGGCCGCTACCAGCGCAGCGGGCGCATGCAGGACCTTCTCCTGACGGACGGCCTCTTCCTCCTCGCGTTCGCCGGTGTGGGCATGACCCTTGGCATGCACCTCCTCGGCCTCGACGACGGGCGTGCCGAGGTCTGGCTGCCCGTGGCGCTCCGAGCCGTGGGGGCTGCTCTGGTGCTCGTCGCCTCCCTGGCCGGCGCCCGGCTCGTCTCGCCCACGTCAGGCACTGCCGTCAAAGTTCTGCCGTGGGCCGTCATAGCCCTCGCTGTCGTCCTCACTTGGGCACTTCACGACTCGCTGCCGGTGGCGTTGGCAGAGACTCCACCGACCTCCGCCCAACGCCCGGTGATCAGCGGGCACCCGGCACTGCTCGTCTCCCACGCCCTGACCGCAGCCTGCTTTGCAGTCGCCTCGGTCCTCTTCGCCGCCACAGCCGTTCGGCGCCCCGGCAAGGAGGACGAGCTGCTGCGGTGGCTGGGTCCCGCCTTCGGCCTGGCGGCGTTCGCCCGCCTCAACTACGTGCTCTTCCCGTCCCTCTACAGCGACTGGCTCTACACCGGCGACCTGCTGCGCACCGGCTGCTACGTCGTCCTTCTCGTCGGTGCCGCGCGGGAGATCAGCCGCTACTGGTCGGCGCAAGCGCGAGCCGCAGTCCTCGAGGACCGGCGCCGCCTGGCGCGAGAGCTCCACGACGGCGTCATCCAGGAGCTCACGTACATCCGCTCCGAGACCTTCATCGCCACCGCGGATCCGGCTGGCAGAGAACGCATCATCGGGGCCTGTGACCGCGCGCTCGACGAAGCACGCGGCGCCGTCGACGCGCTGGGCCGCAGCTCCGACGAGCCGCTGGGCTTCGCCCTGCATCGTGCCGCCCGGCAGGTCGCCGAGCGCTACCACGCCAGCCTCGAGGTCGAGCTGGACGACTCCGTGAGGGCCGATGCCGACCAGCGGCACACCCTCGTCCGCATCACCCGCGAAGCGGTGTCCAACGCCATCAGGCACGGCGGCACCGACCGCGTACGCCTTCGCCTCGCCAGCTCCGAGCAGGGACGACGGCTCCTCGTCGAGGACGATGGCCACGGCTTCGACCCGGCCGCGGCGAAGCGGCAGTCGACGGGCTACGGCCTCACGAGCATGGAGGAGCGGGCTGCCACGCTCCGCGGCTCGTTCACCATCGACTCCGCGCCGGGCAGGGGCACCACCGTGCAGGTGACCTGGTGACGATCCGGGTCGTCATCGCCGACGACCACGCCCGCATGCGCGGGCGGGTGCGTGACGCCCTCGAGGAGGGCGGCTGCCAGGTGTGCGGAGAAGCAGCCACCGCGGAGGATGCCGTCCGCCTGGTGGTCGAGCACCGCCCCGACGTGGCGCTGCTCGACATCCACATGCCCGGCAACGGCATACAGGCTGCTCGGGACATCGTTCGGGCCGCGCCCGAGGTCGCGGTCGTAATGCTGACACAGTCAGCGGAGGACGAGGACCTCTTCGACTCCCTGCGCGCCGGCGCCTCCGGCTACCTGCTCAAGGACAGCGACCCCAGGGAGCTCGCCGACCTGCTGCGGGGGGTTCTGGCAGGCGAGGGTGCGATGCCGCCGCGTCTGGTGGCGCGCATCATGGACGAGTTCCGCGCGCCGAGGAAGGGCCGCTTCGGGCGCCCCACCGTCGCCGCGGCCAGGGTCAGCGCTCGCGAGTGGGAGGTCATGCAGCTGCTCAGCGAGGGACTCACCACCGACGAGGTCGCCCGCCGCCTCTTCCTCTCGGCCACGACCGTCCGCGTGCACGTGTCCTCCGTCCTGAAGAAGCTCCGCGTCAAGGACCGCGAGAGCGCCTTCAAGCTCCTTCGCGGCGACTGACCATCATGCCCTCGTCGACCAGCTGCGTGAGAGCGTCGATGAGGGCGTCGGCCTGGTGGAGCGTGTATTCCTCACCGCCGAGCAGGACGTAGGGCCCGTCCACCTGCTGCGTCAGCGGATCGATGGTCGTGCACAGCCGCAGCGATGTGCCCCGAACGAGGAGCTCACCGCTGACGTGGATGGTGTCGTCCTCACCCTTGCGTATGCCGTGTGGCTGGACGCACCAGGTCGGGCAGCCGAGCGGTCGGGCGGCATACGGCTTCGTCGTCGTGCTCATGACTTCCCTCCCTGTCGCGGCCCTCGACTGGATATCCATTCCAGTGCTCCCCATAACGCGAGGAAAGAAAGTGGCGTGCTCGCCCTCGGCTTTTCCAACGGTATGTGGCAACCGCTCGTGACAAAGCCAGTTCGGCGTTCAACTTCGTAAACGCCGATCGCCGTGGAAGGGTCCCGGCGTTCAACCTTGCAAACGCTCGAGATTGGGCCGCAGCGGCACCCCTGGCGGCCGGTGATTGCGGGCTCAAGAGGCCCGATCGACGCGTCGATCCACGCGGTCTCCGACAACGTTAGAAGTGCTGGATCAAGATGCAGACGTGCCGGGACGGCGACACCACGGCGTTGGATGCTTGTCGTCACGGTCTTCGGGAGACCCTCGTGCGCAGCTCACATGATCGCTTGGAAAGCGTTGTGGCACAGTTTGATTCGTAGACATGGACCCGTCCACATCGCCTGAGAGCTGCGCGGAAGGTCAGGGATCCGAGGGGGTCCACCCGGCTTCCGTGCGCCGAACTCGAGTTGGCGGAGCAACGGCATCTTGCCGGTCAACTCTCCTGCAACCGGCCGACCGCTTGGAGGTCCACTGACGCCCACCCTGGGCTTCCCGACCGGCGAGAATCGGTCGTCGCAGTCGCGCTGGCAACGGAACCCTTAAAGGGCTATATACGGCTAAAACGGACTTATCTCATTGCTGGCGAAGCGCCTGCGTTTGGGATTGCGAAGACACGCCTCTTCTTGCCGCTTAAGTTGTGCACGTCGACTCCCGGGGGGGAACCCGTCGGCATCACACGGGAGGGAACCCTATTCATGCCTGCACGTAGGCTCTTGGCTGCTTCAGCTGCCACCATCACGCTCCTGGCCACTGGTGCCAGCGTCGCCGCCCATGCGGCCTCCGTCACGTCAGCCGCCTTCAGCGGCGGCGCGGGCACCTTCACGGCAGCCAACGGCACGGTCTACGCCAAGCAGGGGGCCGCTCTGACCCTGACGGTCAACGCCGACAACAAGACCTCCTGTGTGAGAGTCACGAGCGGCACAAGCAGCGTGGATCAGCAGGGAGCCGGCCTCTTCACCTTCACCTCTGGGCTGCCGATCTTCACAGCAGGGTCAGGCAACGGGCTCGTTCCGGTCACCGTGACGGCCTTCGCAAACGCCAACGGCAAGGATCGGTGCGTTGCCAACCAGGGTGAGATGTTTACGGGGCAGCCCACTTACACCTTGGACAACGCCGCACCGACGGCCACCGGAGTGGTTACGCCTGCGCCGAACGGCGCCGGCTGGAACAAGAGCGACGTGACGGTCACCTGGACCGGCGCCGACACCGGCGGCTCGGGCGTCAAGAACGTCACCCCGGCGACCGACACCGTGACCGCTGACGGAACCACGAACAAGGCTGCGACCGTCACTGACAACGTCGGCAACACCAGCACGAGTTCGCCGGTCATCGTGAAGCTCGACAAGACCGCTCCCACCATCACCGGCTCCCGCACTCCGGCCGCGAAGGCGAACGGTTGGAACAACTCCGACGTCACCGTCTCGTTCACGGCCACCGACGCCACCTCAGGCATGAAGGCCTCTCCGAGCCTCACCACGCTCACAGGCGATGGCGCGAACCAGTCTGTAACGGGAACCGCTGTCGACAACGCGGACAACACCGCTAGCGCGACTGTGAGCGGCATCAACATCGACAAGGTCGCACCCACGCTGTCCGGCAAGCCGACCACCGACCCGAACGCCGCCGGTTGGTACAACGGCGACGTCGCCGTCGCCTGGACCGCGACCGACGCACTGTCGGGCACGACCAGCCCGGCGAACAGCACGATCAGCGGTGAGGGCGCCGTGCTGACCGCGAGCGCCACCGCGACCGACAAGGCCGGCAACTCGACGAACGCGCAGTCTGCCGCCGTGAAGATCGACCGGACCGCCCCCAACACCACCGTTACCGCACCGCCCGCTTGGAACAAGAGCGACCTCACGCTGACCCTGGTGCCGAACGACGGGCTCTCCGGGGTCGACAAGACCTTCTACCAGCTCGACGGTGGCGCGCAGACCGCCGGCACCAGCGTGCCGGTCACCGCCGAGGGCAACCACACCCTGAAGTTCTGGAGCACCGACGCCGCCGGCAACACCGAGGCCGCGCACACTGTCTCCTTCGGCATCGACAAGACCTCGCCGACCATCGGCCACACCCAGAGCCCGGCCGCCAACGCCGACGGCTGGAACAACGCGAACGTCACCGTCACCTTCACCTGCTCCGACGCGCTGTCCGGTGTCGCGAGCTGCACCGGCCCGCAGACGGTCACGACCGAGGGCGAGGCCCAGGCCGTCACCGGCACAGTGAAGGACAACGCCGGCAACAGCGCGACGGACCCGGCCGCCGTGAGCATCGACAAGACGAAGCCGGTCATCACGGTCGACGCCCTCCCGGCACCGAACGGCAACGGCTGGTACGGCGACGACGTCACCGCGACCTACACCGCCTCCGACGCCCTGTCCGGCATCAAGACCCAGGACAAGGCGCACACCTTCGGTGAGGGTGCTGCTCAGACGGACACGGCTACGGCGACCGACGCCGCCGGTAACAGCGCCTCGGTGACCACACCCGCCGTCAACGTCGACAAGACCGCGCCCACCATCACGGGCAAGGTCGTCGGCACCCCGAACGGCAAGGGCTGGTTCACCGGCGACGTGACGATCCACTGGACCTGCGCCGACAACCTTTCCGGCGTCGTCGCCTGCCCGGCCGACTCGGTCGTCAAGGGCGAGGGCAGCGACCTGTCCGCCTCGGCCAGCATCACCGACAAGGCCGGCCACACCGCTTCTGCCACCGTCGACGGCATCAAGGTCGACCGCACCGCGCCGACCACCTCGGTCACCGGCGTCCCTGGCGGCTGGGTCAACGCCCCCGTGACCGTCGGCCTGTCGGCCAACGACAACCTCTCCGACGTCGACAGCACGTACTACGCCATTGACGGCGCCACCACCGCCACCAAGGGCAACACCGTCACCGTCGGCGCCGAGGGCGTGCACACCGTCAGCTACTACTCGGTCGACAACGCGGGCAACAAGGAAGCCGCGAAGTCATTCACCGTGCAGCTGGACCTCACCTCCCCGAGCATCACGCCGAGCCAGTCGCCTGAGCAGAACGCGCACGGCTGGAACAACAGCGACGTGGCGGTCCGCTTCGCCTGCGAGGACCAGACCGCCCTGTCCGGCCTGAAGGACTGCACGAAGCCGCAGAACGTCAGCACCGAGGGTGAGGCGCAGCAGATCACCGGAACGGCGACCGACAACGCGGGCAACAGCATCACGGGGACGGCAACCGTCAACATCGACAAGGCTCCACCGACGATCTCCGGTGCTCCCGACCGAGCGGCAAACGCGGCCGGCTGGTACTCCGACGACGTCACCGTCTCCTTCGTTGGCACGGATGGCCTGTCCGGCATCGACACCGTGACCGACCCTCAGCGCCTGGCAGAGGGTGAGAACCAGAAGGTCGACGGCACCGCCACGGACAACGCCGGCAACACCGCCAGTGCAAGCGTCACCGACATCAACGTTGACAAGACCAAGCCGAACCTGAGCGCCGCTCCCACCACGAGCCCGAACGCCAACGGCTGGTACAACGCGAATGTCACGCAGACCTGGTCCGCGGACGACGCCCTCTCCGGTCTCGCCGGCGACATGCCCGCCGACTCGGTCCTCTCGACCGAGGGCGAGGGCCAGACCGCCTCGGCCTCCGTCTCGGACAAAGCCGGCAACAGCACCACCGCCGCGAGCCAGCCGGTCAACATCGACAAGACCGCCCCGAGCACCGACGTATCGGCCCCCGGCGGGTGGGTGAACAGCAGCGTCGACGTCACCCTGACGCCGCACGACGCCCTGTCCGGACCGGAACTGACGCACTACACCGTCGACGGCGGCGAAGCGCAGACCGGCACCAGGGTCACGCTGACCACCGAGGGCACTCACCAGATCGACTACTACTCGGTCGACAAGGCGGGCAACACCGAGGCCGCGAGGAGCGTCTTCGTCTACATCGACAAGAGCAACCCGACGATCACGCACACGCTCGACCCGATTGCGAACGGCAACGGTTGGAACAACGCGGACGTCACCGTGACGTTCACCTGCAAGGACCAGGCGGGCCTGTCAGGGGTCGCCAGCTGCACGGCTCCGCAGACCGTCACGGCCGAAGGCAAGGATCAGCCGGTCGCCGGCACCGCGATCGACAATGCCGGCAACACGGCGACTGACCCGACAACGGTGAGCCTGGACAAGACCAAGCCCACGATCAAGGGCAGCCGCACGCCGGTCGCCAACGACTTCGGCTGGAACAAAACCGACGTCACCGTCCACTTCAAGGGCGACGACACCCTGTCCGGCATCGACAGCGTCACCGCCGACAAGACGTTCGGTCAGGGCACCAACCAGTCCATCGAGGGCATCGCGGTCGATGCGGCCGGCAACTCCGAAAGCACCACCGTCGGTGGCGTCAACGTCGACGAGACCGCCCCTACGCTGTCCGGCGAGCCGACAGGCTCCGCGAACAGCAACGGCTGGTACAAGGGCGACGTCACGATCGACTGGACCGCCACTGACGACCGCTCCGGCGTGGCGTCCGCTCCCGCCAACAGCACCATCACCGGCGAGGGCAGTGGCCTCAAGGACACCGCCACGGTGACCGACAAGGCCGGCAACAGCACCACCGCCGACAGCGCCGCGGTCAACATCGACCGCACCGCTCCGACCACCGGCGCGGACGCGCCGGCCGGCTGGAACAACAGCAAGGTCACGGTCAGCTTGGAGGCAGCCGATGGCCTGTCCGGGGTCGACGCGACCTACTACAAGGTCGACAACGGCGACGCCGTCAAGGGCGCACTGCTGACTATCGACACCGAGGGCATCCACACCCTGAAGTACTGGAGCGTGGACGAGGCCGGCAACACCGAGGCGGCACACACCGCCACGGTGAAGATCGACCTCACCAAGCCGACCGTCGGCCACACCTTCACGCCGGCCCCGAACGCCAAGGGCTGGAACAACACCCCGGTCAGCGTCGCCTACGACTGCAAGGACGCGCTCTCAGGCGTGGCGAGCTGCTCGCCCGACGCCGAGGTGAGCACGGACGGACAGGACCAGGCCGTCCCCGGCACTGCCGTGGACAACGCCGGCAACACCTTCACCGACAATGTCACCGTCAGCATCGACACCGTGGCACCGCGGATCGGCGGGCGTCCGGACCGGGCGGCCAACGCCAACGGCTGGTACGCCGGCGACGTCACGATCGGCTTCCGCTGCCGTGACACCCTGTCCGGCATCGCCAGCTGCCCGGCACCCTCCACCCTCGGCGAGGGCAAGGCGCAGTCGGTCAAGGGCACCGCGACCGACACCGCCGGCAACAGCACCGACCGCACGGTGGGTCCGATCAACGTCGACAAGACCGCCCCGACGCTGAGCGGCGCCGCCACCACCGACCCGAACGGGGCCGGCTGGTACAAGGGCGACGTCACCGTGAAGTGGACCGCCGCTGACGCCCTCTCGGGCCTCGACGGGGCGGCCCCGGCCGACAGCACCATCGACGGTGAGGGCACCGGGCTGACTGCAGGCACCTCGGTCCGCGACCTGGCCGGCAACGAGACCTCCGCGAAGAGCGACCCGGTCAAGATCGACCGCACCGCTCCCAGCACGACGGTCTCGGACGTCTCGGACTGGAGCAACAGCGCTGTCACGGTCAAGCTCACCGCCGGTGACAGCCTCTCCGGGGTCGCGGTCACGCACTACCAGCTCGACAGCAAGCCGGTCGCGGACGGCGCCAGCGTCACCATCGACACCGAGGGCGTCCACACTCTCCAGGTGTGGAGCGTGGACGTCGCCGGCAATGTCGAGGCGCAGAAGAACGTCACCGTCAAGATCGACAAGACGGCGCCCGGGATCAGCCACACCCAGGCTCCGGCCGCCAACACGCGGACCTGGAACAACAGCGACGTGACCGTCACCTTCACGTGCACCGACAGCGGTTCCGGCGTCGCCTCCTGCACCGCCCCTGTCACCAAGGGCGAGGGCAACGCGCAGAAGGTCGAGGGCAAGGCCACCGACAAGGCCGGCAACTCGGCTACGGACGAGACCAGCGTCAACGTCGACAAGACCAAGCCGACCGTCTCCGGCAGCCTGTCGGCCGACGCGAACCCGAACGGCTGGTTCAAGGCGGACGTCACCGCGACGTTCACCTGCGCCGACCAGGACGGCCTCTCCGGCGTCCTGTCGTGCCCGGCCGCCAAGATCCTCGGTGAGGGTGCCAACCAGAGCGCCGGAGGCACCGCCACCGACGCCGCGGACAACACCAGCGACGCCTTCGCCATCACCGGCGTCAACGTCGACAAGACCGACCCGACCCTGAGCGGCGCCGCGACCGCGACCTCCAACGGCAACGGTTGGTACAACGGCGACGTCACCGTCAAGTGGACCGCCGCCGACGCCCTCTCCGGCATAGACGGCGCCACACCGGCCGACAGCACGATCACCAGCGAGGGCGACGCCCTGTCGACCAGCGCCTCGGTGAGCGACAAGGCCGGCAACACGGCCAGCACCACGGTCAAGGGCATCAAGATCGACCGGCACGCCCCGAGCACCGACGCCACCGCACCCAGCGGCTGGCAGAGCAAGAACGTCACCGTGGAGCTCAGCGCGACCGACAACCTGTCGGGCGTCGCGGGCACGTACTACACGGTCGACGGCGGAGCGAAGCAGGTGGGTGCCTCGGTCAGCATCACCAGCGAAGGCACCCACGAGGTTTCCTACTGGAGCGTCGACAACGCCGGCAACACCGAGACCGCCGGCACGGCCACGGTCCTGGTAGACATGACCGCGCCGACGATCACCGGCAAGGCCACCACCAGCCCGAACGCCGCTGGCTGGTACAGCAGCAACGTGACCGTGCAGTTTGATTGCAAGGACGCCGTCAGCGGGATCGCCAGCTGCCAGCCCGACGCGACGCTCGCCGCCCAAGGCGCGAACACCGCCACGGGCACGGCGGTCGACAACGCGGGCAACAAGGGCACCACGGCCGTCGGCGGGATCAACGTCGACACGGTCGCTCCGGCCGTGACTATCGGCGGGGTCAAGGACGGCGCCGTCTACACACTCGGTGCGGTCCCCACCGCCACGGCCAGCGCCACGGACGGCACCAGCGGTCTGGCCGCCCCGGCAACGGGCACCAGGACCGGCGGCACCGCCAATGGCGTCGGCACCTTCACCTACACCGCCACGGCGACCGACAAGGCCGGCAACGTGGGAACGGCGAAGGTCACCTACACGGTGGTCTACGGCTACGGGACGACGCTGTTCCTCCAGCCGGTCAACGACACCGCGCACCAGACGGGCCTGGCCACCAGCGTCTTCAACGCCGGCCAGACCATCCCGATGAAGTTCCAGCTCAAGAACGCCGCAGGCCAGGTCATCCAGGCCGGCAGCACGCCGAAGTGGTTGAACCCGGTCAAGGGGAGCGCCACGACGGCGGCGGTCAACGAGACGACGTACACGGCGGCCGAGACCGTCGGCGGGACGTACACCTGGGACGGCACGCAGTACCAGTACAACTGGAAGACCGACAAGACGCAGGCCGGCAGCTACTGGCGAGTGGGAGTCACGCTCGACGACGGCCAGACCTACTACGTCAACATCGGTCTCCGGTGAGCTAGCCAGGGGGAGGGGCGAGCGGGCGCACCACATCACGTGGTGCGCCCGTTTCGCTGCCCGAAAGTTCGGGCGGTTAGTCGGGCTGGTCAGCAGCCGGGATGAGCAGCGTGAACGTCGCTCCCCCGCCGGGCGTCTCGCTCACCTCGAGCCGACCGCCGTGCGACCGGACGATCTGCGTCACGAGCGCCAGCCCGAGCCCGACCCGCCGGCCGCCCGACTCCCCGTCCCCCCGGGAGAAGCGACGGGTCAGCCGCTCGACGTCCTCGACGTCGATCCCGCCGCCGTGGTCGACGACATCGACGCTCACAACACCGTCACCAGCGGACGAGCGCACCTCGATGCGGCTCCCATTCTCGGAGTGGGCGATTGCGTTGTCGACGAGTGCGAGCACGGACCGCCGCAGGCTCGGCCTCACCCCCTGCACCGCAGAGCCATCATCGGCACAGCAGCGCTCGTCGACGAGCGTCACTCCGCGCTCGGCGGCATACGGCGTCAGCGACGTCACCACCTCGGAGGCGAGCGCGGCGAGGTCCACCCGCTCGGCCACCTCGTCCACGTGCTCGAGCTGGGCCGACAGCAGCAGATCCGAGAGGACGTCCGCCATGGCCTGGGTGTCGTGGACAAGCTGGTCGACCTCCGCCACCCGGCGCTCGGCCGCCGGGTCACCAGGCGCGGACGCGGCATCCACGGCGAGGTGCCGCCGCAGCAGCTGGGCGCGGGTGCTGATGACGGCCAGTGGCGTGCGCAGCTCGTGGGAGGCGTCCGCGACGAACTGCCGCTGCAGCTCCATCGCCTCGCCGAGCGGCTGCACGGCCCGGCGCCCCGCGAGCAGGCCCGTCAGCGCGGCGAGCAGCACGCCTACGACCCCCGCCGCGGCCGTCGACATGAGCAGCCGCTGCTCCTCGCCGCTGTGCAGGCGGATGTCGTAGACCGCGACATAGCCCACGCCGTCCTCGCGCCGGTCCACCCACGCCGGCCACATCCGTCCGTCCGCCGAGTACGCCGTCTCCCCGGTCAGGTCCGGGCTCGTCGCAGCCACCTGCGCGGCGAGGTCCGGGGGCATCGACCGCGTCACCTCGTGCCCCGACTCGCTCAGCTTGCCGAGCCACAGACCGGGTGGGGCATCGACGACGTCGTCCGCCGTCCTCGCGGTCGTCTCCGTGCGGCCGCGGATCTCCGCCACCTGCTGCCGGTCGAAGAGCACGGCCGTGCCGATGATCGCGAGCAGCACGACGAGCGCCGTCGTCGCCCCCACCCGCAGGGCCACCGACCGCGACGCCCGAGAGAGCGGATCCTTCTCTGCCATGAACCCTTTCGACCGCCCAAGCCTCATCAGGACGCCCCGAGCCGGTAACCGACACCGTGGACCGTCTCGATGACCGACTTCCCCAGCTTGCGGCGTAGGTAGTAGACGTAGGTGTCCACCGCGCCGAGCGTGTCCGCGTGGTCGAATGCCGTGTCGAGCAGCTCGTCGCGCGTGAACACCCGCGTCGGCCGGCGCGCCAGCGTCTCGAGCAGTCGCGCCTCGCGACCCGAGAGCATGACTTCCCCGTCGCCACCGACCAGCCGCTGCTCGCCGACGACGAGCCGCCGCTCCCCCACCACCAGCTCGTTGGAGGCGCCGCCCACGGGCCGCAGCAGCGCCCGCAACCGGGCGAGCACCTCCTCGACGTCGAACGGCTTGACGACGTAGTCCTGGGCCCCCGCGTCGAGCCCCTCGACGCGGTCGGCGACGAATCCCCGCGCCGTCAGGAAGAGCACTGGCGCGCGTAGCCCCTGCGAGCGCAGCCGCGTCACGAGGTCGACACCTTCGATCCCGGGCAGCCCGCGGTCCACGACGAGCAGGTCCCAGTTGTCGACGAGCCCACGGTGCAAGCCCGCCTGTCCGTCGCGAACAGCCGTGACGGCATACCCCTCCTCGTCGAGCAGCTCAGCGAGCATCTGCGAGAGGTCGGGGTCATCCTCGACGAGCAGCAGCCGAGGGCGCAGCGACGGAACGGTCATGGATGCACCCTCTCTGCCGCGTCTCATAACTTTCTGAGATCGACTCGCGACCCTAGGTGGTGTGAGCACCATCGCACCACACCGCGGCACCCCCAGCCGGGTCCGTCGCGCCCTGCGCGCCGGGGCGAACTTCCGGCGGTGGCAGGCGCGCACGGGCGACCTCCTCGAGACGCTCGCCATCGCAAGCCTGCTCGCCGTGACCGCCCAGTTCCTGCTCGCCGGCGGCAGCCACGACCTCACGGCCAGCACGTCGAGCACCATGCTCATCGCCGTCGGCCGGATCACCGGCCTCGTCGCGATGGACCTGCTCCTCATCCAGCTGCTCCTCGCCGCGCGCGTGCCGTGGATCGACCGCGTCTACGGGATGGACCGCGCCCTCAAGGCCCACCGCATCCTCGGCCGCATCACCGTGCCCATCGTGCTCGTCCACGTCGGCGCCATCGTCCTCGGCTACGCCGCACGCGACGAGCTGCACGGTCCTCTGGCCCCCGTCGTGGAGTCCTTCCGGCTCCTCACCGGCGGCAGCGACCTGCTCTTCGCGTTCACCGCCACGACCCTGCTCGTCGTCGTCGCCGTCACGTCGGTCAGCATCGTGCGGCGAAGCCTGTCGTACGAGTGGTGGCACCTCGTGCACCTGACCTCGTATGCCGCCGTCATCCTCGCCGTGCCGCACGAGCTGTCGATGGGCTCCGACTTCACCGCCACTCCCTGGGTGCGCACCTACTGGTGGACCCTCTTCGTCCTCGTGGCGGCCAGCGTCCTCTGGTGGCGCCTGCTCGTACCTGTCATCCGCAGCCTGCGCCACGGGCTGCGCGTCACCGACGTCGTCGAGGAGGCCCCCGGCGTGTGGTCGGTCTGGATGACCGGACGCCGCCTCGACCGCCTGCCGATCCGCGCCGGGCAGTACCTCAACTGGCGCTTCGTCAGCCCCCGCCTGCTCGCCACCGCCCACCCCTGGTCGCTCTCCAGCGCGCCTGACGGCCGCACCCTGCGCATCACCGTCCGCGAGCTCGGCGACCACTCCAGCCGCCTCGCACACCTCGAGCCGGGCACCCGTGTCCTCTTCGAAGGGCCCTACGGCGCCTTCACCGCCCGCCATCGGGTGCGCCGACGCGTGCTGCTGCTCGCTGCGGGCATCGGCGTCACACCGGTGCGCTCGATCCTCGAGGAGCTCGTCCGCCTCGGCCACGCCGGCCCCGGCGACGTCACCGTCGTCTACCGCGCCAATGACGAGTCGCAGCTCGCGCTGCGCGACGAGCTCGAGCACCTGAGCGCAGTCGGCGGCCACCGCCTGCTCCTGCTCGTGGGGCCCCCGGTCCTGGGGTCCTGGCTCCCTGCGGGCGGGCACGCGCCGGACGCCAAGCGCCTGGCCGACCTGGTGCCCAACCTGCGTCAGCACGAGGCGTACGTATGCGGTCCTGGCGCCTGGATGGACCTCGTCCACCGGAGCCTGCTCGAGGGCGGCATCCCGAAGGGCCACATCCACGACGAGAGGTTCTCCTGGTGAGGAAGGCAACGAGCGTCGCCGTCGGCCTGGCCGGCCTCGTCACCCTGGCTGCCTCCTGGGCGACGGGCCTGGTGCCGAAGCACGCCGCCGTCAGCGGGGCCCACGTCGTCTCGTCGGCCAAGTCGGGGGGTTCTGGTGCCGCCGCACCGCCGGCGCCGTCCGGCGACGCGACTTCGTCCGGCTCCAGGGCGTCCCGCTCCACGGCCGCGTCGAAGGCGCCGGCACCTCGGTCCGGCACGGTCGAGGGCGGCGTGGTCGACACGCAGTACGGCTCCGTCCAGGTGCGGGTCAGCTTCACCGGCAAGAAGATCACCAACGTCCACGCGACCCACCTGACGGACAGCAGCGGCACGTCGGTGGCGATCAGCGCCGGTGCCGCGCCCACCCTGCGCCAGGAGGCGCTCGCCGCGCAGTCCGCCCAGATCGACGTCGTCAGCGGTGCGACTTACACGAGCGAGGCCTACCAGCAGAGCCTGCAGTCGGCGATCGACGCCGCCCACCTGGGCTGACCCCCGAGGGTGCCCGACACAGTCGCGGGACCACCACCTCTTCGCGTCGAGTGGGCACTTTCTCCCGCGACCTGGCGGAGGGAGAAGCCAACTCGACGTTGGGCCGGGGTGGGTTCAGAGCCGGCGGTAACGGCGCTCGGGACGGCCCGTGGAGCCGTAGCGCAACGTCACCTCGGCGCGGCCCGACGACACGAAGTGCTCGAGGTAGCGGCGGGCGCTGACTCGTGAGATGCCCACAGCCTCAGCACATTCCGTCGCAGAAAGCGTCTGCGACGACTCCCGCAGCGACCTCTCCACCGCCTCGGCGGTCTCCGAGCTGAGGCCCTTCGGCAAGGTGGCGACCGGGGTGCGCCCCACTGGCTGCGACGTGAAGGCCGCGTCGATCTCCGCCTGCGTCAGGTCGTCGCTGAGCGCGCGAGCCCGCTCGGCGGCATACGTCTTGAGCCGTTGCTCGAGGTCGCCGAAGGCAAAGGGCTTGAGGAGGTAGCCGACGACGCCCTGGCGCACCGCCCCGCGCACCGCGTCCGCCTCCTTCGCGGCCGTGATGACGAGGACGTCGCAGGTCTCCCCGGCCGCGCGCAGCCGCGTGACGATGTCGAGCCCGAAGGCGTCGGGCAGGTAGAGGTCGAGCAGCACGAGGTCCGGCTGCAGCGAGCCGACCAGGGCCACCGCCTCGTCGCCCGACTGCGCGGAGCCGACCACCTCGAATCCGTCGACCCGCTCGACGAAGCCGCGATGGATGCGGGCCACCATGAAGTCGTCGTCGACGACGAGCACCCGGATCATCGCTTCTCCTCTGCACGGCCGGCGGCCTCGACCGCGGCTTCGACGGTGGCCTCCACGGTGAGGCGGGCGACGAACTTCGCACCCGTCGGGGTGTTCTCAACCTCCACCTCGCCGCCCCGACGTTGGCAGATCAGCCGTGTCAACGCCAACCCGATGCCCCGCTCCCCCGCTCGCGCTGCCTTGGTCGTATAGCCGTGGGTGAAGACCTCCGTGACCACCTCCGGCGCGATGCCAGGACCCGAGTCGACGACGCCCACCTCGAGCGAGCTCGCATCCTGCCGGATCGTCAGTTCGACCCACTTGTCGGGATCGGCGGAGGAGGCGGCCGCGTCGATGGCGTTGTCGACGAGGTTGCCGATGACGGCCGCCACGTCGGCCGAGTCGCGGGGGCCGATCCGGCCCAGCGACGTGTCGTCCGAGACCCGCAGCTCGACCCGGCGCTCCGTGGCCTGCGCCGCCTTCGCCATGACGAGCGCCGTCACCGCCGTGTCGCGGATCCGGCGTGCCACCGCGAGGTCGAGCTGGGCCCGGTGCTCACTGACCGAGTCGACGTAGCCGACGACCTCGTCGTACTCCCCGAGCTGGATCAGGCCCGAGATCGTGTGCAGCTGGTTGGCGAACTCGTGCGCCTGCGCCCGCAGCAGCTCCGTCGTGCTGCGGAAGGAGCCGATCTCGCGCTCGAGGTCGGCGAGCTCGGTGCGGTCGCGCAGGGTCGTCACCGACCCGAGGGGGCGCCCGTCCTTGCTGACCTCCATGCGGTTCATCACGAGCACCCGTCCGCGACGGAGGACCACCTGGTCGCGCGGCGGCCCTCCAGCCTCGGTCTCGTCCGTCACGCCACGCAGCACGTCCCGCAGGCGCGGCCCGAGCGGCAGGTCGTCCAGACGCATGCCCACCGCGTGGTCCGGCAGGTCGAGCAGGCGGTGGGCGACGTTGTTCACCAGAGTGATCCGCTCGTTCGTGTCGAGCGCGACGACGCCCTCGGCCAGCCCGAAGAGCATCGCCTCGCGGCTCTCCGCCAGGCCCGTGATCTCCGCCGGCTCGAGCCCCAGGGTCTGCCGCTTGATCCGTCTGGCCAGCAGCCACGAGCCCACGCCGCCGAGCACCAGGGCGATGCCGAGGTAGGTCGGCAGGTACGAGGACGCCCCCTGGACGCGGTCGAGGGCAGACGGCATACGCACCGCGACCATGACGGTGCCCAGCTGCGCGCCGACCGGCAGCGGCGCGGCCTCCGACGAGCTGGCCGGCGTGTAGAGCAACGGGCTCTGCGCGACGAGCATCCGCTCGCCCAGCACGTCCATGACGCCCGTCCAGCTCGCCCCGTCCCCGACCGCCGGGGCACCGAGCGGGATGCGGGTCTTGTCGATCGTCGGGTCCGACGAGACCCGCGCGACCTCGTCGGCGTCGGCGATCGTCACCGACGTGACGCCGTACTGGGTGACGACCGACTGCACGACGGCCGGCAGGACGTTGACGATTCCGCCGGGACCCATCTCGGTCCGTACGATCGGCGTGCTCGCGAGCTGCTCCGCGATCGCCGACAGGCGACGGCCCTCGGTACGCGTGAACGTCGACTCCGACTGCGCCAGCGACACGAGCGCGACGGTCACGAGCACGAGGAGCAGGATGACCATCTGCACGACGAGCAGCTGCCCGGCGAGGGAGAGGCGACCGAAGCGGCCCGGTCTGTGCGTGACCAAAACGAACTCAACCTTCATTGCTGACACAAGGGCGACACGGCGTCGCGGCGCAGGTCACGATCATGCCGTTCCAGCCACAGAACGCGAAAGAGACCTCAACGATGAGCACGCGCACTCCCGCCCGCAGGTCCGTCCTGCTCGGTGTCACCGTCGGCGTCACGACCCTGGCCCTCTCGGCCTGCGGCGCGACCGCCAAGAAGGACGAGGCGTCCACGGGCGCCGCCGGCGGGTCCCCCGCCAACAACCTGCAGATCATGGTCCCCAACGCCCCCGGCGGCGGCTACGACACGACCGCCCGCACCGCGGCGAAGGTCATGGAGGCCGCCAAGATCACCAGCGCCATCCAGGTCTTCAACCTGCCCGGCGCCGGCGGCACCGTCGGCCTGCAGCGCACCGTCAACGAGAAGGGCAACGGCAAGCTCGCCATGCAGATGGGCCTGGGCGTCGTCGGCGCGGCCTACACGCAGAAGAGCCAGGCCACCCTCAACGACACCACCCCGATCGCCAAGCTGATCGAGGAGGCCGGCGCGATCGTCGTGCCCAAGGACTCGCCCTACCAGGACGTCAAGGCCCTCGTCGCGGCGTGGAAGAAGGACCCGAAGAAGGTCAACGTCGGTGGCGGCTCCTCCCCGGGCGGCCCCGACCACCTGCTCCCGATGCAGCTGGCCAAGGCGGTCGGCATAGACCCCAAGGCCGTCAGCTATATCGGCTTCGACGGCGGCGGCGAGCTGCTCCCGGCCCTCATCGGCAACAAGATCTCCTTCGGCTCCAGCGGCTTCGGTGAGTTCCTCGACCAGGTCAAGGCCGGCCAGGTGAAGGTCCTCGCCGTCACGAGCGAGAAGCGCATCGACGCGCTGCCCGACGTGCCGACCCTCAAGGAGTCCGGCATCGACCTCGTCTTCACCAACTGGCGCGGCATCGTGGCCCCTCCCGGCATCTCCGACGCCGACAAGGCCACCTGGATCGAGGCGCTGACGAAGATGCACGACTCGCAGGGCTGGAAGGACGAGATGACCAAGCGCGGCTGGACCGACGCCTTCGTCACCGGCGAGCAGTTCGGCACCTTCCTCAAGGAGCAGGACGCCTCGGTCGCCGAGATCCTCACCACCCTCGGGCTGGCTGGCTGACCATGTCGGACCACACCCCCGACGCCACGAAGTCCCGCGGGGACCGCGCACAGTACTTCCTGTGCGCGGGCCTCGCGGTCCTCGGGGTCCTGCTGCTCACCGACGCCGCCCGCATCGGGCACGCGACGAGCAGCAACGACCCGGTGGGCCCCCGTCCCGTGCCGATCATCCTCGGCGTCCTGCTGCTCGTGACCGCGGTGCTCTATGCCGTCGACGTCTTCCGCGGCGGCGTCGGCGCCGCCGAGGAGGGCGAGGACGTCGACCTCTCGACCGGCTCCGACTGGAAGACACTGGCCCTGCTGGCCGGCTTCTTCATTCTCAACGCCGTGCTCATCGAGCCGCTCGGCTGGGTGATCAGCGGCACCATCCTCTTCGCCGGCTCGGCCTTCGCCCTCGGCAACCGCCACCACGTGCGCGGCCTGCTGTTCGGCCTCGGCCTCGCGCTCGCCACCTTCTACGCCTTCGCCATCGGGCTCGACGTCAACCTGCCCGCCGGCGTGCTGCAAGGGATCCTCTGATGGACAACTTCGCCAACCTCATCGACGGGTTCGGGCACGTCCTGACCCCGATGAATCTGCTCTTCGCGCTCATCGGCGTCACCATCGGCACCGCCGTCGGCGTTCTCCCGGGCATCGGCCCGGCCATGACCGTCGCGCTGCTGCTGCCGATCACCTACGGCCTCGAGCCGACCCAGGCCCTGATCATGTTCGCCGGCATCTTCTACGGCGGCATGTACGGCGGGTCGACGACCTCGATCCTGCTCAACACCCCCGGTGAGTCCTCCTCGGTCGTGACCGCGATCGAGGGCAACAAGATGGCCAAGGCCGGCCGGGCGTCGCAGGCGCTAGCGACGGCGGCCATCGGCTCGTTCATCGCCGGCACCATCGGCACCCTGCTCCTGGCCCTCGTCATGCCGCAGGTCGTCAAGTTCGCGGTGAGCCTCGGCGCCCCCGAGTACTTCGCGATCATGCTGCTCGCCTTCGCCGGCGCCAGCGCGGTGCTCGGCAGCTCGCGGATCCGCGGCTTTGCCGCCCTGCTCGTCGGCCTCGCCATCGGCGTCATCGGCATCGACAAGGTGACCGGCCAGCAGCGCCTGACCTTCGGGACCGCGCAGCTCGCCGACGGCATCGACGTCGTCGTGGTCGCGGTCGGCATCTTCGCCGTCGGCGAGGCCCTCTGGGTCGCGGCGCACCTGCGGCGCAAGGCTGCCGGCGTCATCCCCGTCGGCCGTCCGTGGATGGGCCGCGACGACTGGGGCCGCTCCTGGAAGCCGTGGCTGCGCGGCACCGCGTTCGGCTTCCCCTTCGGCGCCCTGCCCGCGGGCGGCGCCGAGATCCCGACCTTCCTGTCGTACATGACCGAGCGCAAGCTCGCGAAGCGTCCTGAGGAGTTCGGCAAGGGCGCCATCGAGGGCGTCGCCGGCCCCGAGGCCGCCAACAACGCGTCCGCGGCCGGCACGCTCGTGCCGATGCTCGCGCTCGGCCTGCCCACCAACGCGACCGCCGCGATCATGCTCGCCGCCCTGCAGGGCTGGGGCCTCGAGCCCGGCCCGCTGCTCATGGAGAAGCAGCCGGTCCTGGTGTGGACCCTGGTCGCGAGCCTCTTCGTCGGCAACACGATGCTGCTGCTCCTCAACCTGCCGCTCGCCCCGGCCTGGGCCAAGCTGCTGCAGATCCCGCGTCCCTACCTCTACGCCGGCATCCTCTTCTTCGCCTCCATGGGGGCGTATGCCGTCAACGCCCAGCCGTTCGACCTGTTCCTCCTGCTCGCGCTGGGCATGGTCGGCTTCGCGCTGCGCCGCTTCGGGCTGCCGGTGCTGCCGCTCATCATCGGCGTCATCCTCGGCCCGCTGGCCGAGCTGCAGGGGCGGCGCTCGCTCCAGCTCTCGGGCGGCGATCTCAGCGGTCTTGTCGGCGGCCCTGTCGCGTGGGTCTGCTACGCCGTCATCGCGGTCGTGCTGCTCTGGCCGCTGATCGGCAGGTTCGTCGGTCGCCGTGGTGGCCGCGGTCCCGGCCAGGACGGCGGACCGGGCTCCAGCACGCCGGCCACGACGGAGGTCATGGCATGACGATCCTCGTCGGCTACATCCCGACCCCCCAGGGCGAGGCCGCCCTCGCCGCCGCGATCGCGGAGGCCAAGGCGCACACGGAGCAGGTCCTCGTGATCAACATGTCTCGTGACGACAAGCTCGTCGACGCCCATCGCGCCGACGGCTCCGATCTCGACCGGCTCGACGCCGACCTCGCGGAGTCGGGGGTCGAGCACGAGGTGCGGCGCATCGAGCACGGCACCGACTCGGCCGACCAGATCCTCGAGGTCATCGAACGCGAGCACCCGCGGATGCTCGTCATCGGCATCCGGCACCGCAGCCCGGTCGGCAAGCTGCTCCTCGGCTCGACGGCGCAGCGCCTGCTCCTCGACGCCGCCTGCCCGGTCCTCGCCGTCAAGGCCAACTGAGCGACGCGGCATACCGGCGCTCCGCCACCGGCTCCACACCGCAACGTCGAGTGGGCACTTTCTCTCCGTGGGAAGGTGCCCACT
>NZ_JBYTCI010000038.1:0-21301 GCF_058790095.1 Terrabacter sp. FW104-15G4B
CCCTGTCGGCTTCCCGCCGGCCCCCGCCGCCCCATGGCACCACGCGCGGACGCCCTGCCTGACGTGCGCCGTGGCACTTCCGTGCGTCATTTACC
The DNA here is from genome assembly GCF_058790095.1 of Terrabacter sp. FW104-15G4B. Taxonomy (NCBI): domain Bacteria; kingdom Bacillati; phylum Actinomycetota; class Actinomycetes; order Micrococcales; family Intrasporangiaceae; genus Terrabacter; species Terrabacter sp. FW104-15G4B. Next base: position 96 of record NZ_JBYTCI010000038.1, read on the forward strand.
GCCCAGACGTGGTCGTGAGGTGATAAAACCCCACAGAGAGAACATGTGCGCCAGACCGGCCACATGTGCCCCCACGCCACAGTGGCAACACATCCGGAGGACGCATGTCGAACATCGACACGCACGTGACGGACGGCCTCAGCCGTCGGAGCGTGGTCAAGGGGGCGGCCTGGGCGATGCCGGCTGTGGTCGTCGCCGCGCCGGCTCCGCTGGTCGCCGCCTCGACGGGCGCCCTCTCCTTCTCGGGGTCGGCGTGCAAGCTGCCCGGCGGCTCCTCGGACGCCTACAAGGGCTACGTCTTCGAGCTGATCGCCAACAGCACCGGCCAGCCGACCAACACCGTCACGGTGGTCACCAGTGTCACCGTGAACGGGATCGTCGAGCCGAAGTACGCCCTCTCCGTGCGGAGCGAAGCGTGCACGTGCTCGTCGTGTGGCAGCGCCCCGGCGAACCACCAGTTCTGCACCCCGAGCGGCTCGGCCACCCAGCGCGTCCTGCTCTACACGGACGGCGGGGCGAGCGGCGCCAGTTCGAACGCGGAGGTGTGCATAACCTATGTCCGGTACGGCTGCGACTGCACGCCACTGCCCGGCACCCAGGCCACGACCTTCTGCAGCGGGGCCCGCGCGACCCCCCCGATCACCGGCGGCGGCGGCAAGTGCACCATCACCGACGTCTTCCCGCTGCCGGCCTGATCCCCGTCAGCGCCCGACGTCGGTCGGGCGGGTGTGTCACGCATCCTTCCGACGCACTACCGTCGAGGGGTGAGTGAGCAGACCGCCGAGCCCGAGACCCCCGAGAACGACGCCCCCACGACGGAGACCAGCTTCGCCGACCTGGGCCTCGACGAGAAGGTGCTCAAAGCGCTACGCGACGTCGGCTACGAGCACCCCTCCCCCATCCAGGCCGCGACGATCCCGGCGCTGCTCGAGGGCCGGCACGTCGTCGGCCTTGCCCAGACCGGCACCGGCAAGACGGCGGCCTTCGCACTGCCGATCCTCAGCCAGCTCGACCTCAAGCAGAAGAAGCCGCAGGCGCTGGTGCTCGCGCCGACGCGTGAGCTGGCGCTGCAGGTGTGCGAGGCGTTCGAGCGGTATGCCGCCCACCTCAAGGGCGTGCACGTGCTGCCCGTCTACGGCGGGCAGGCGTACGGCGTCCAGCTGAGCGCGCTGCGCCGCGGCGTGCACATCGTCGTCGGGACGCCGGGGCGCATCATGGACCACCTCGAGAAGGGGACGCTCGACCTCAGCGAGCTGCGCTTCCTCGTGCTCGACGAGGCCGACGAAATGCTGAAGATGGGTTTCGCCGAGGACGTCGAGACGATCCTCGCGGACACCCCGGAGGACAAGCACGTCGCGCTGTTCTCGGCGACGATGCCGGCGCAGATCCGGCGCATCTCGAAGAAGTACCTCCACGACCCCGTCGAGATCACCGTCAAGTCGACGACGTCGACGGCCCCGAACATCACCCAGCGCTATCTGACGGTGAGCTACCCGCAGAAGGTCGACGCCCTGACGCGGATCCTGGAGGTCGAGAACTTCGAGGGGATGATCGTCTTCGTCCGCACGAAGAACGAGACCGAGACGCTCGCGGAGAAGCTCCGCGCGCGAGGCTTCTCGGCGATGGCGATCAACGGCGACATCGCCCAGAACCAGCGCGAGCGCACCGTCGACCAGCTGAAGTCGGGCAAGCTCGACATCCTCGTCGCCACCGATGTCGCTGCCCGCGGGCTCGACGTCGAGCGCATCAGCCACGTCGTCAACTACGACATCCCGACTGACACCGAGTCCTACGTCCACCGCATCGGCCGCACCGGACGAGCCGGCCGCAGCGGCGACGCGATCTCGTTCGTCACGCCCCGAGAGCGCCACCTGCTCAAGGCGATCGAGAAGGCGACGCGCCAGTCCCTCGTCCCGATGAGCATGCCCAGCGTCGAGGACATCAACGCCACCCGCCTGACCCGCTTCGACGACGCGATCACCCAGGCGCTGACGGCGACCGAGAGGATCGACGCCTTCCGGGACGTCATCGGGCACTACGTCAACGAGTACGACGTGCCCGAGGCCGATGTGGCTGCAGCCTTGGCCGTCGTCCTCCAGGGCGACGAGCCGATGCTGCTCGACCCCGAGGCGGTCCGTCCCGCAAGGACGTTCGACGACCGCGGACCCCGTGACCGGCGCGACGACCGCGGTGGACGGTCGGACCGTAACGATCGCGGCGACCGTGGACCGCGACGCGGCTCCTCCGGCCCGATGGCGACCTACCGGATCGCCGTCGGACGCCGCCACAAGGTCGAGCCACGCCAGATCGTCGGCGCGCTCGCGAACGAGGGCGGCCTGGGGCGGCAGGACTTCGGGCACATCGACATCCGCGCCGACCACTCCCTCGTCGAGCTGCCGGCCTCGCTGCCGCCGGGCACGCAGGAGCGGCTCCGGTCGACGCGCATCTCCGGCCAGCTCATCGAGCTGACGCTCGACCACGGTCGGGGCGCGCCCCGCGGCGACGGCCGTCCCAAGCGCCCACGGTCGTAGCGCGACAGCCCGCCGACTGCGGCGGCTCAGGCGGGCTCGGCGGGCAGAGCGGCCTTGACGCAGAACTCGTTGTAGATGAAGAGCTTCCCGACGGGACGCGGGAAGGGGAAGCTGAAGGAGCGCTGCGGCACCAGGCCGACCTCACGGCATACCTGCTCGATGTCCTCGCAGGTCACGAAGCGCACGTGCGTGGGGTCGCTGCGGTAGCCGACCTCCTGCGGGCACACGATGAAAACCGAGCCTCCCGGCCGCAGGAAGGGCAGGTAGGAGCGCAGCAGCTCGCGCCCGGCGTCCTCGTCCATGTGCTCGAGGACGTGCGCGAGGAGGAAGCCGTCGAAGGAGGCCGGTCGGGCCTCGTCGCTGCTCAAGAACTCGTCGACGGTCATGGCCCGCATGCCCGCCTGCCGCGCGAGCGCGACCGACTGGGGGTTGTGGTCGACGCCGATGGAGTCGAGGCTCAGCGCGGCCATGTTGCGGCCGATGCCGCAGCCGATGTCGAGAGCCCGACCGAGGTGCTGCGAGCGGATGTTGAGGCGGTAGGGCAGCTGGACGGGCAGGATCCTCTTCCACCAGACGGTCTGCTTGAGGCGCAACCGTTCGGCGTAGCTCTCCCCCCGGGTGTCCTCGACCTCCATCGCCGAACTCCTTGACGCTGAGCCGTCCCCGTCCCCAACGCTACCGCCACACTGCGTCGGCACGTCCAGACGGGTCCAGACCATTCCTGCTTGGGTATGCCGTCCGCTGCACCCCCGCGTCACGCGCCCCTCTCGTTAGGTCGGCTCATGGCAGGACGCTGGACCGCAGGGATGCCGGTGTGCCACCTGTCGCGGTCCGGGGACGCGACCCTGACCGACGGTCAGTGGCCGGCATACGATCCCTCTCCAGACGGCGGCTCGACAGAGCGCTCCACACCACCCAGCCAACGGCGTCGCCTCTGGCGCAGGCTACTTCGTGCGGACCGAGACGATGAACTGCCTCTTCCCCCACCTCGAGTACGATCCGTCGGCGGCCCTAGACGCGCTTCCACGGGCTGAGCCACGGCGAGTCGTTCCTCGCAATCCTGAACAGCAACCGCTTCACAGGTGAGGGCTTCTGCGTCATGGATGAGCCGGAGGTTAGGCTGTCGTTCAACGCGCAACTGGCCCTAGTCAGGGCGCTCATCCAGCTCGTGAGGCAGCTGGCCGTTCAGGTGCTCATCGCCGCGCACTCGCCGGCGGCCGCCAGCCTGCCCGGCGTGACGATCCTCGAGTTCGACGACGAAGGCATCCACAAGCGCGCCTCGGACGACCTCGCCATGTCGAGCACCACCACCGGTTCCTCGAGGGGCTCGAGCGCTACCTCCGCCATCTGCGCTACTGAGCTCGGGGCCGTGACCTGTGCCCGGTCGTGGCTCGGCCGCGGGCCCCAACACCATCGGAACGCTACGACAGGGGATGAGGTCGGGCTGCCACTGCAACCCGGCCATCTACCCGAAATGCGCGAATCGCCAACATGGATCGGCTGGGGCTCTTAGCCTGACGGCGGACCAGTGAGGCAGGGGAGGATACGCATGTCCGTAAAAACGGTGCGCGACAGGGGTGTGTGGGTCGTTCGAGCGACCTTGGCGGTCGTTGTTGCGGCTGCAGGTCTGACGGCCATGTCAGGGACGGCAAGTGCGGTCAGCGCACCGAATGGCCTTACGCCCGCGGGCGGTTCGTCCGCCTCGCCCTCGCCAGTTCTGGGCTGGAACCGCGTCGCCGACGCGACTAGCTATGACGTGCAGGTCTCACCTACGTCAGCCTTCAGCTCAACGCTCTTCACCAGCACCACGACGAACCGGAAAGTTGTCCCTACCTCCCTGCTCCCGGACGGCACCGTCTACTGGCGGGTACGCGCCAACGCATCCTCGGGTCAAAGCGCCTGGTCGACCACGACGATCAATGTCACCGCAACCTTGGCGCCTACGCCACTCGGCCCACCCAACGACCCAAACGGCACCGGACCGCTTCAGCAGCCCACGAACCCGCCGCTCCTCTCGTGGACCGGGGTGCAAGGTGCCACGAACTACGAGGTGCAGGTCGACCCGGACGGGGATTTCATCGGCGCTGCGCAGTACAACACCAGGGTTCCCTCGCTCCTCGTGCCAGACCCTGCGGCGAACGGTCGGTACTACTGGAAGGTGCGTGCCCAGCTCGCCAACGGCCTCTACACGGCCTTCTCGACCCCCTGGCAGTTCACCATCGGTGCTCTCGCGCAGGTGCAAACGGTCGCGCCAGCCGAGAACGCCGCGGTAGAGGACGTCAACTTCGAATGGCAACCCGTCAAGGGCGCCAAGACCTACGAGTTGCAGGTCAGCACCGACCAGGACTTCAACACGATCATCGACGGCAGGGCGAACCTCAAGGGCACCCGCTACAGCCCGCCGACGACCTACCTCAACGACCAGTACTACTGGCGGGTCCGGGCGCGGAACAACCTCAACGAAACCATCGACTGGGTCTGGGTGGCGCCTCACACCTTTCAGCGGAACTGGCTAGACAAGCCGAGCCTCGTCTATCCGCCGAACGCTCTCTCCCCCACGGTGTCGGACGACTTCTACTACCAGTGGGGCGCGATCGATCACGCCAGTCGCTACCAGCTCGACGTTGGGCCCGACCCGAACTTCACGCCGAACACGTTCAGGAGCTGCTACACGCCCCAAACGACGTACGCGGCCGGCTACGTTTCCGATCCGTGCATGCCTGCCCAGGGCGCAGTAACTTACTGGCGCGTCCGCGCGTGGGATGACCCTGCGGGTGTACAGGGCATCTACTCGGACATCTATCGCGTCGTCTACTCCTCGGGCGAGGTGCTGCGAGTGAGCCCTGCCAACGGTGCCACGACCGTGGCCGTGCCGACGCTTCAGTGGCAGGCCGCACGCAACACGGAGAGGTACCGCGTCAGCATCGTCGACAAGCTCGGATCGCCCGTGACGACCGTGGAGACCTACTCTCTGAGCTGGACTCCCAACTTCACTCTCGACCCGACCAGGGGTCCCTACGGGTGGACGGTCCAGACCATCAACCTCAACGGCTCCGTCTCGCCCAAGTACGGCAACTGGACGTTCAACGTCACGACGTCGAACGGTGGCAGCACCTCGCCGGACGCTACTTACATCGGTGGCCCCACCACCCGCTTTCCTTCCCTGACCTGGACGCCTGTGACGAGCGCGTCGTACTACCGCGTCCGCATCGGCATCAGTGGCAGCGGCTTCTTCTTCGACAGCTCATACTCGCCGATCCTCGGCACCCAGTACCCGTATGCGGCGGCGACTGACACCGGCAAGGGCCTGTTGACGCCGAATCGCTATGACTACCAGGTCGAGGCCTTCACCAGCGCCAACGTGTCGCTGGGCAGTGGCACAGTAGGGAGCTTTACGATCGCCGATCTCCAGGCGACGGGAAGCCGGCAGATCGCCCTGGGTGGCAAGCGCCTCGACACCCCGCCCGCCTGCTCCTACTCCCTCGACTCGCCGACACTTCCTCGCGTTTGCGACAACGTCCCGACGACGCCGGTGCTCGACTGGGCCCCGGTTGCCGACGCTTCCTACTACATGGTCTACATCGCGCGCGATCGTGAGCTGACGAACCTGGTCTACACGAATCCGCCTCGCACAACGGGAACCCGGTGGACACCCACGAGTGACCTTGGTCCGAGCGCTCTTCCCGATAGTCAGGCAGGCACGGCTTACTACTGGTTCATCCGTCCCTGCAAGTCAGATGGGGTCTGCTCCCCTGACCCGGTCTCGACTCTGAACGCAGCGACGAACGCGTTCAGCAAGCTGTCACCTCGCGTCAGCCAGCTGACGCCCGCGAACGGCGGGACTGTCAGCAACGCCGTGACCTTCAACTGGGAGGACTACCTCGCCACAAACCTCAAGAACACCTGGGGTCCGACGAGCGAGATGAGCAGCCAGGCTGGCCAGCGCTACCACCTGCAGGTGGCCACGACGAGCAGCTTCGCCAACCTGTTGGACGACCAGTATCTCGACCAGACGACATACACCTCTTGGGACCGTACGTACCCGGAGGGCACGCTCTCCTGGCGCGTGCAGGCAATCGACGCCGCGGGCAATGGTCTCCAGTGGTCACAGACCTGGCAGGTCACCAAGTCAAGCCCTGCGGCCGCCATCACCACGCCAAAGGGCGCCGTCGGTTCGATCTCCAGCGCCTGCCCCACTCCGACGATCACAGCCTCGTGCACCAGCGGCACCTCGCCCTTCGTGTGGGCGCCGAGCGACTACGCCGGCGGATACCAACTCGAGGTTTACAAGAACGACGACACGAACTGGTCCCCGTCGAACCGCATCATCGGCGTTACGACGAAGCAGACGGCATACGCGCACTCGGTGCCCCTGCCTGCCAGCGCGTCGGCATACGTCTGGCGGGTCGCCCGGCTCGATGCTGACGACCGCCCCGGACAGTGGTCTGCCACGGGACGCTTCTTCTCGCTCGGGGCGCCACCGGCGTTGACAAACCCCGCCGCCAGAGCACGCGTCAACGGGTACGGCCCGCTGATGGCATGGGGCGCCGCACCCGGCGCCGTCAGCTACCGCTTCGAGCGCCGCCCCGCTGGCGGCAGTTCCGTCGTGGAGTCGGTCAACACCAACGCCCAGACCTACGCTCCGACCTCCGTCATCCCTTCGGGTGCCTGGGAGTGGCGCGTTGTCGCCATCGACGTGTCGGGCGTCGAGAGCGGATCAAGCGAGTGGCGGGCCTTCACCGTTGACAACAACCGTGGATCCTTCACTCCTTTGAGCCCGCAGCGATTCCTCGACACCAGAACGGGATTGGGGGCTTCCAAAGCCAAGGTAGGCGCCGGCCAGACCATAGATGTCACGGTGCCTGGGCTGCCGGCGAGCGTCAGCTCCGTCGTACTCAACGTCACTGCGACCAACACGACCGCCACGGGTTACGTCAGGGTCTGGCCTTCTGGCGAGACACTGCCGAGCACCTCTAGTGTGAACTTCACCGCCGGCAAGACGGTGCCCAACCTGGTGATGGTTCGGCTTGGCGCAGGAGGGCGGATCAGTCTCAACAACTCGGCTGGCACCACTGACATCGTTGCCGACCTGTCCGGCTACTTCGCTCCCGATCTCGGCTCTGGTTATTCACCCGTCACGCCTGTTCGAGTGCTCGACACACGCACCGGCGTCGGACACACAGGCGCGGTTGGGCCCGGCCAGACGATCAGCCTCACCGTGCCGAACATTCCGTCTGGGACGAAGGCCGTCGTGCTCAATGTCACGGTAACCGCACCCACCGCCAACGGATTCCTGTCCGTGTACCCCTACGGCAGCTCTCGCCCATCTGCGTCGAACCTCAATTTCGTCAAGGGCCAGACCGTTCCGAACCTCGTCACTGTCGCGGTGGACAGCGGGGGCCGCGTCAGCATCTACAACTCCACCGGGACAAGTCACGTGGTCGCCGACCTGGCCGGCTACTACTCGTTCGGGGGCGGAAGCGAGTATGCCGGCATCACCCCGAAGCGGGTGATGGACACTCGTTCTGGTCTTGGCGTCGCCAAGGGCAAGATCGCCGGCGGTAGCTCCAAGACGCTGACGATCCCGGGGCTGCCTTTCGGCACGACGGCTGTGGCCCTCAACGTCACAGTCACCGGCCCGACGAACGGCGGAGTGCTGACGGTCTACCCGTCCGACGCCTCGCGACCGACTGCATCGAACCTTAACTTCGTCGCAGGACAGACCGTCGCCAACATGGTGATCGTGAAGGTCAGCGCAGGAGGAGCCGTCACGTTCTTCAACACCAATGGTGCTACGGACGTCGTCGCTGACCTGGCGGGAAACTACGCAGGGTAGTCCAAGGAGCGAGCTCAGGTGCCCGGCCTTGCGGTCAGGGCACTGAGCCGTCTAGTTCTTCAGGATCGTTAGCGACCGGCCTGCCCGACTGAAGTCCTCGAAGATGAATCGCTGTACTTGAAGTTCGGCGTGGGCTGGTGCGTGCCTGAGCAGACGACCTGATCAGCGCCTCAGCATGCACGTGTGGGCCTTGACCCCTGATCTTGGACACGCTGAATCCAGCATTGTGCTGGGGAAGCGAGAGGATCCTGTCCATGGCCAGGAAGAGCTACACCGATGAGTTCCGTTGGCAGGCCGTTGATCTGTACGAGTCCACCCCGGGCGCCACGTTGAGAGGCATCGCCGACGACCTGGGGATCGCCCGGGGCACCTTGGCCGACTGGGTCAAGACGTTCGGCCGTGTCGTGCCGGGTCGGATCCCGTCCTCGACGTCGGCGCTCTTGAGCCAGTTGCGCAGGCAGGACTCGGAGATCCCGAAGTCCTTGGCGACCTGTCCGAGCGGGGCCTCGCCGCGTCGGGCGACGGCCACGACGTCGTCGCGGAACTCCTTGGGGTGAGCTGCAGCATGGTGAACATCCTTCCAGCGGCGACGTCCGTCGCCACAGGTCAGGTGTCAACTAGACCGTCGGCAGTCCCCTGAATAGTGTCGGGTGCATTTGCTTGAACGGGTCCATTTCAAGTCCCCCGCCTAGCGCAAGGGCCAGATGGACGACAGCGAGCAACGCTAGATCCGAGAGCCGCATTGCGTTCACGCCACCACAACCTGTCGCACCGATGAACGACTCGGGCGCCCAGCCTACTTCTCGCAATTCCGCCAACCACCAGCGTCAATTGCCCAATAGGCCGAGACTTCCAGAAGGCTCAGATGGGGCAGGAGTCGCGGCCTTCGCCCTACTGCCAGATAACCCGAGCATTTCGGCCGTCTTCCGTCGGATAATCTCACGACTCTTGCAAGGCAGCCGCTGGTATATCTCTCCCCACCCCGTCTCTGCGACAAGACAGAACTCGGTTGCGACCACGTCGTTTGCCTCCTTGGAACCAGGACGTGCATATGGCGAGATACGTTCCATGAGAGCTGTCCGCACACGCGTGAGAAGCAAGACGTCCGAATGATGCAGGTCGTCCACCAGACCCGACCCGGCGCGCGCCGCCACTCCACCGGTGAGATCGAGAAAGTAGGCTCTTGCATGCAGCTCGGGCACCAGGTGGTATACCTGCGCAAGCGTGAGAAAGTCCCTGCTCATGTCCGTGGCGCCTATGAACACTGACCCACCGGCCGGCGCGTGACCTAGCAGGGCGGATCTCGTGGCCATTAGGTCGGGTAACTCGGCCACCTCGATTAGCGCTGATCTGTCGCCGAACTGCACTCTTACGGTCTCCGGTGTCGGTTGCAGCACTATGGATCCGATACCACCGAGTAGCCATATGACCATCCCCACGATGAGCGTAGTGCGCCACCTCGCCCAATCCGAAGGTCGGCGCATCGTCGCAGCGCCAATGATGACCATGGGGGCGGTGACACACAACGTGAAGATGGCATGCTCCAGGTCTACTCGCTGCAGCGACTGGGGCAGGACGCCAAGAGCCAATAAGGCATGGGCTATAGAGACGCGCCTTCTGCGCTTCCAGGCGAACCAGATAAGCACCGATGTAACGCCGAGCACCCCGGCGAGAAGGGCCACTGATCCGACGGGGTCGTCGAGCAGTCGTAGAGAGCCGTTGACTCCTGCACGTCCGGGGCCAATATTCAGCCACACACGCCTACCCGCGTAGGCGCAGAATGCGATAAGAGGGGTTAGCCCTGAAGCAAGGCCGGCCGCCATGGACCGCCACTTGGGAGATCGCCACAGATAAGGGGCGAGCACGGCTGGGATGACGACGAGCAACTCTGGGCGGAACGAAGTGCCAAGGCCAGCCACCAGTCCCGTCCAAAAGGCGCTTGAGCGGCTTTGACGCTCGGCCAGGGACAGCGCAATGATCAGGCATGCTATGGCTCCCAACCAGGCGTAGGCGACCGTGCCGAGCTGAGCCAAAAAGATTAGGCTCAGACCTCCTGCCATCAGAGCCGTGACGCGGTCACGAGAGCGGCCAATGCCGTAGCAGCCTATCGCTATAGCGAGGTGTAAGGCCAAACCCAAAGAACGCTCGACCGCCACTGAGCTGCCGAACACCGAGAAGAGTCCAGCCAACGTGTAGGAGGGTGCCGGGCCATAGACCGTGAAGAAGTCGCGGTGGGGGACCAGTCCGGCGTTCACCTGATCGGCCCAGACGAGAAGCACCGACTCGTCGAGCGACACCAGTGGCCACGTGAAGGACGCCCAGGCGAGGACCGTAGCGATCACAGCCAGAACCGCCATATCCATGGCCAAGTGGCGCCGTAGGACGGAATCAGTGGCGGAGCTTCGTTGCATAAGGGTTTCCACTGAGCGGAACGCGCTCCCCACCGACATGAAGACATAGTGCCGGACTACGGCTGGCCACCGGGAGAAATGGGAGAAAGGGACTCGCCGCTCTGGGGACGGAACGCTAAGCCCCCCAGCGCGGCTTCGTTCGACGGCCTTAACCGCCGCAGATCCAGAGCGCGGAACGCCGAACGCCGATGGACTCACGCGGGCATGACGGACGCCATGCCCGCAGGGGCGCGTCCCGTGCGTCCCAAGCAAGTGCCTCCCAGTACTCCCAGAAGGAGCGCTATTGAAAGACGTGCGACGCACGACGAGTCAAGCGGGCCGCGACGGCGCACCGAAGACGAACCCCAAGTTCCGAGTTCTAAACAGTTGAGAAGAGCCAGCGCCGCCACCGTGGGCGAGCATGGAAGGCGCTTTGGTCGCCGACCACGGATCGCGCTCATCGGTACGAACGCAGGAGCACGTGACCCTCAGAAGCGGCGGCTAGTGCCCAGTTGCCCGAGGCACGCATCCGAGCAACAACCGCGGCATTCGTCGGCAAAATGGCATAAGCGCAGCCGACCCGCTTGGCGTAGTCCTCCCATCCGCGCGCGCCCGACATGAACCCGAGGTAGGCCTTGATGTGCTCGACGCTGTAGAGCTCGACCCTGGTGTCCATCGTGGGTCGCAGGTTCGGATGTCGCAACATCAGCCAGCCACCGTCGCCTTGGTCGTTGCACACGACGGTTCCGGGGGGCAAGGCGGAAAGAGGGCGCTCCAAATCGATGGGCCCGATTCCGGGCGATGCGGCGACCGCAGGTGCGGCCACGCCTACCGCAATTACGCTTAGGATCCCGAGGGCTGCGACGGTGACGCGCTCTCGTGCGGACGGTGACGACAGTGGTTGACTGGTCCACTTGTGCAAGGCACCGGCGGCCATTGGGGCGACGATGATAGCCCCCAAGCCGACCGTGCGAGCCCACGTAAGTGTCAGTCCCAGACCGACGACGGCGAACAGAACAGTTGTCCACTCTGCGGAGCTGAGGCGCCCCAATGAGACTCCGACGATGACCAGGAGTCCGAGCGCGGCCAACACGGCCGGCTCACCGAGGCTCGGCCGCTGCCACTCGCTGATGTATGCCGTCACTGAGCCGACTTGAAAGGGCGAGAGGAAGAGCCTCGGACCGACAGGGGTTGCTGCAGCTGCGGCCACGGACAGCACCGGGATGAGCGACAGACGAGCAGCCGAGCCCAGAGCGACGCGTCGTTCGAGCACCATGCCGACTAGGGCCACGCCCCCTAGAACGGGACCCATGAACCACATCCCGTGGCTGCAGGCCCACAGCCACGTCACCGGAATCAGCCACCATCGCGCGCGCCCGTCCTCTCGAGTGCGCAGCCATGCACCCACCGTCAGCGCGGTCAGGGCGAATGTCGCGAGCTGTGGGCGGGGTGACAAACTGCCGCTGATGGCTACAAAGACGAGCACGAGGACCAATGCCGTTGGCAGTGACTCAGCCCTACGTCGACACGTTGCGTACACGCTCAGCCCCACGAGCAGGGACGCCACGCACAGCAGGAATGTCATACCGGGCAGGCCGTACGCCGAGTGAAACCAGTCCATAACGACCTCTGGAAGCCACTGGTTGAGGATCCACACCCTCTCCGTGGCAGCCCCGAACGGGTCGGCTAGGACGAACTGCCCTGTCTTCAGAAGGTGGTCCCCAGCGACGACATGCCAGTAGGCGTCGGGGTCCTTGATAGGCCCGAGCGGCTTGAAGGCATACAGCATGAGGACGAATGGGGGCAGCAACCAGCCGACTCGCGCCACGCGCGAGGCTCGGAGCGCCTCACTTCTGATCCGCACCGCGGAATGGGTGGCGACCATCACTCTATGGTCAGCCACCGAAGGCCGTCATCATCCGGATGCCACCGGGGCCGATGATGACGATGAAGAGGGCGGGCATGATGCAGAACATCAGCGGGAACAGGATCTTGATGGTGACCTTCTGCGCCTTCTCCTCCGCCTTCTGGCGGCGAACGAGGCGCATGTTCGCAGTCTGTTCACGTAGCACGGCGGCGATGGGTAACCCGAGACGGTCGGCCTGCACAAGGGCAGTGACGAAGTTCTTCACCTCGGGCAGCGTCACGCGCACGCCCATGGCGCTGAAGGCCTCGCCACGCGACTTGCCGATCTGAATCTCGGAGATGACACGGGCGAACTCGCCCGAGATGGGTCCGTCGACATTGCGGGCGACCTGGAGGAGTGCAGCGTCGAATCCCTGGCCGGCCTCCACACACACACTTAGCATGTCGAGAGCATCCGCAAGGCTCTTGCTCGTCTGTTCTTGCCGTCGCTGAGCCAGGTTCTTGATGAGCAGGTCGGGAAGGAAGAAGAGTGCGGCCCCGCCTACCAAGGCAAAGAACAAGGCTTTGGGTAGCTCAAACTGGCCATAGAAGGCACCCAGCACCAGACCGACGAGCAGCGCCGCGCCCTTCGCTCCTAGGATTCGCTCGACCGTCCAAGCCAGCGGGTTCCCGGCTTGGTCCAACATCCGCGCGAAGCGGTCGTCTACGCCAGCGGGCGAAAGGGCCCTTGCGATTCCCTTCGTCCGCTCGAGGATAGGAGCCAGAAGCCTGTCCCTCGCTGCCAGCTCCGTCGTGACCACATCGCGACGCTCGACGTGCTGGTCGATGAGCATGAGCGACTTCGCCACACCCCGCGGCTCCCCGCCGCTGACGCTCACGCTTAAAGCGGCGATTAATAGAGCGAGGCCCAACATGCCCGCCCCGGCATAAATGAGATTGATCGTCACGTCACACCTCGATCTTCACGACTTTGCGCATCCACACGATGCCAACGACTAAGGCGACGACGCCGGACACACTCATGAAGAGGCCTGTGGTCGTGGTCCAGAGCAGGCTGACGTACTCGTAGTTGACTCTCGTCATGTAGAAGAAGATGAAGATGGGCATTGCGATGAGTATGTAAGCGGACAGACGCCCCTCCGCGGACAGCGTCGCGACCTGACGCTGGAGCGATTCCCGTTCGCGCAGTGTCCCGGCCGTCGTGCGAAGAGTGTCGGCGAGGTTGCCACCAACCTCGCGCTGGATGCGGATCGCCATCACTGCCCAGTGCATCGACTTGCTTGTCATCCTGATGGCCACACGCTCCAACGCCTCTGAGATGTCTGTGCCGATACGCGTTTCCGCCAGAGCTCGGCTGAACTCCTTGCCGGCCGGCTCGGCGGAGTCACGAGCGACGCCATCCAGAGCCTGCGGCAGCCCGAAACCGCTGCGGAGGCTCGTCGAGATGAGGAGCAGAATCTGCGGCAGTTGGCCTTCGAACTTACGGGCGCGGCGGCTGGCCGCGAAGCGAAGGCCGAGAGGCATCAGCGCCACGCCTAGGACGGCCCCAAGGCCCAATCCCACGAACTTGGCTTCACCCGCAAGCAACATCCCCACAGCGGCACCCACAACCACAGCAACGACGCGCAGAACCAACCACTCACCCGCACGGAAGGGGAGGTCGGCACGCTCGATGAGGGCCATCGTCTTGCTCGTCGACTTTCGGTCCTTCATGACGCGGTCGCCCATGTCGAGCAGCTGTGCGGTAATCGTGCTCTGTGCCGCCTTCATCTCTTGGCGCGAGAGGGCCACAGTGTCTCCCACGACATATGCGTCGATGGCTGCAACCCGGCGCTCGCGCTTGGTCTGGAGCGTGGGCATCAGGAGTGTGCCCGTCACAACCAGCAGGGCAAGTCCCAGCAGTGAAGCCGCGATGAGGGGTGTTCGGTCCGGAACCGTCACCACGCCCACACCGGCTAGGGCTGCTTGGGGCGCTGGACCAGGCGCCGCAGCGGGAGCTGCTGGCGACGGCGCCGGTGCTACCGATCCGAAACTGATCTGGCGCTGGAAGCCGAAGCCGGTGTCGCCCGCCCGGCCGGTGACTACGTAGGTGTGCTGGCCCTGGAGCGCCTTCGGGATGCTCGTCGAGAACTGCACCTGCCGGCTGAGCGCCTGTGCCGACGTGGCAAAGGCCGCAGAGACGCCAGCCGTGTCATCAGCCGAGACGACGCTGCCGCCGTTGACACCGGCGAACGACCGCAGGGCACTGGTGGCGTCAGGGTCGTTGATCTTAAAGCGAACCACGTCGACGCGGATATCGCCCGCCTTGAGCTTGGCGAGCGCGTCCTGAAGCGCCTTTGCCTTGTTGCCGGCCATGGTGTCGGCGCCGTCGCTCAACAGCACCATGCTGCGGTCGCCGGCACCGCTGAGGGCGGCTGCCGCACTCTGCATGCCGGCATACAAGCTGGTGTCTCCGCGCGAGTCGAGACCGTTGATGACCCGTTGTGCGGCAGCCCGGTCGAGCGTTGGGGCGAGATCGACACCGGCAGTGTTGGCGAACGAGGCGACGCCGACCTTGACGTCGGTCGGCACTGTCTTGAGGAAGGTGGCGGACGCCTTGCGAACCGTGGACATGCCCTGGGCACCCATCGATCCGCTGGTGTCGATGACCAGGATCGCCCGACGATCCAGTTTCGCTGCCTGCTTCACCGTGACCGGATAGTCTTGGCCGTCCACCTTGACCTTGAGCGAAGCGGGGTCGACCTGCACGTCGACCTTGCTACGCAGCGTGATGGCTCCGGACAACATGGAAGTGGAACCGCTGGTCGTTCCTCTGACGTTGCTAAGGCCGACAGTGACGTCAGGTGCAGCAACAGCGCCGCTGGGCACACCGACGAGTCCGACCGCAAGGGCTGCCAGGCCGGTGACGAGGCGGCGGACGAGAGTCATCTCGCCGGCGCCATCCGGGAGAAGAGCTGCACGGGCAGCTCGACACCCACATCGGCGAGGTCGGACGTGAACTTCGGGCGGATGCCGGTTGGGACCAGGCCGCCGAGGAAGCGGCCGTTCTCGTCACGGCCGGCGCCGTAGTCGAAGGTGAAGATGTCCTGCAGCGTGATGACGTCGGACTCCATGCCGACCACCTCGGAGATGGCGACGATGCGGCGAGAGCCGTCCTTCAGGCGTGACTGCTGCACGATGAGGTCCACGGCGCCGGCGACCTGCTCCCGGATGGCGCGCACGGGAAGGTCGACACCGGCCATGAGGACCATCGTCTCGAGACGGGAGAGGCTGTCACGGGGCGTGTTGGCGTGGACGGTCGTGATCGAGCCGTCGTGCCCGGTGTTCATGGCCTGGAGCATGTCGAGCGCTGCACCGTCACGGATCTCACCGACGATGATGCGGTCGGGGCGCATACGCAGGCAGTTCTTCACCAGCTCGCGGATCGAAACCAGTCCACGGCCCTCGATGTTGGCCGGGCGGGCCTCGAGCCGCAGCACGTGCTGCTGCTGCAGCTGGAGCTCGGCGGCGTCCTCGATGGTGACGATGCGCTCGTCGTGAGGCAGGAAGGAGCTGATGACGTTGAGCGTCGTCGTCTTCCCCGAGCCCGTGCCGCCGCTGATGATGATGTTGCGGCGACCCTTCACACATGCGTCGAGGAAGTCACGAACCTTCTCAGTCATAGTGCCGAAGGAGATCAGGTCCTTGTCGGTGAACGGGTCGGCCGAGAACTTACGGATGGTGAGCATCGAGCCGTCGAGAGCGATGGGCGGCACGACGGCGTTGACGCGGGAGCCGTCGGGCAGTCGGGCGTCCACCATGGGGCTCGACTCGTCGACACGACGGCCGACGCGACCGACGATCTTGTCGATGGTCCGGCGCAGGTGCGTCTCGTCGGAGAACCGTGCCTCGACGGGGTAGATCTTGCCTCCGCGTTCGATGTAGATGTCCTCGGAGCCGTTGACCATGATCTCGGAAACTTCGGCGTCACGCAGGTAAGGCTCGAGCGGCCCGTGGCCCAGGATGTCGTCCGAGACGTCCTGGGCGATGCGGGTCCGGTCGGCGTGCGACAGAGGCGTCTGCTCCGAGTCGATGACCTGCTGCAGCGTCGTGCGTACCTGTGAGGCTAGCTCGGACTCGCTGAGGTTGGGGTCGTAGAGCCGCGGCCCGAGCGATGCGACCAGAGCCTGGTGCACGCGCTCCTTGACGCCTGCGAAGGGATCGACAGCCCGGCGCCGCTTGGGTTCCGCGCCATTGACGATGCGGACCTGAGCGCCATTGGTGGGCGCTGGCTCGGTGATCTGTTGCCCCTGACGGGCCTGTTCCAGACGCTCAGCGAGGTTGCTCATCGCTTAGCCCCGAAAAGATTGAAGTTGCGCTTGGCGCCGTTCTGCAGCTCTTCGCCGAATCGCCGTCGGATCTCGTTGTCTGCAAAGTCACGGATGGCCATGGACACCGAGTTGCGGGGTTCGTCGAGGACGAGGGCGACACCGCGGTTCACAGACGCCGGGACGGTCAAGCTGTTGGGAACGTTCGCCGAGATGGGCGCCTTGAGAGCCGCCTCCACGTCGTCCGGCTTGAGGCCCACCTTGGCGTCAGCACGGTTGAGCACGATTGTGCGTGTGTCCTTGGAGGCGCCGAGGGTGTCGAGGGTGTTGATGGCGATGCGCAGGTTCTTGACGGCCGGGATGTCGAGAGTCGCGATGAGGACCGTGAGGTCACTGACGTCGAAAGCTGCCAGGACGTGCTCGGTGAACGACGGGGGCGTGTCGACGATGACGTAGTCGTACTTTCCGCGAGCGACGCGCAGAAGCTCGATGATGACGTGCGAGGGCACGCGATCGGCGTCGGCCGGGTCGGAAGGTGCTGCAATCACGTCCAGACCACTCTCGTCGTGGCGGGTCACCACAGACTGCACGCCCTGGTCGTCGAGGTGGCCGCTCATCGCGACGACGTCCCGCAGAGAGCCGTGCGGCAGGAGCTGAAGGCTGATAGCGACGTCGCCGAACATGAGGTCGAGGTCGACGAGCAACGTCTTCGCACCCGTGGAAGCTAGGTAGACAGCGAGGTTAGTCGACATGGTCGTCTTGCCGACGCCGCCCTTGGCGCTGAAGACGGTGACGATCTTCCCGTCCTGGCTGCCCACGGTGGTGCCGTGGCCGCCGAGCTGCTGGGTCAGGGCAAGCGACCGGCGCACCGCGTCGGCAAGAGCCGTCTGGTCGTCGGCCTGCACGACCTCGCGCACCCCGCTGCGCAGGGCCTGCGCGAGAGCCGTGACGTCCAACCGGTGGCGTAGCAGGATGACGCCGAGCTCGGGCCGGTCGATGCGTTCGCGCTCCGCAAGCTCGCAAGCAGCGTCGAGGTCGATGTCCGGTCCGATCACCACGAGCAGCTGGCTGTGGTCCTCCTCGAGGGCGCGGCTCACTCGTGGCGCACTGTTCAGCAGGAGCGCGTCGCCGCCGAGGGCGAAGCGGTAGGTGTCGACTGCCGCAGGGTCGAAGTCCCAGAGGATTGTCATTGTCCGCTCACCGCGTCTCGGAGCTGGAGGTCAGTGACCTCGAGCGAAGTGTCGACCTTGACGTCCGACCCGCGGAGGGCACCGTATAGCTGACGGTTGTTGATTCCGTGAATGAGGAGCGGCGCATCAGTGGGTTTGACCGCGACGGTCACGAGGTAGCCACCGCTGGCACCCGACGCAGTGGCCGGCTGCCCTTCTGCGGGTGGCGTCGCAGCCTGCCCGGCGAGCGGTGCGTCACCCATGCCAATCACCAGGACGTCTGGCAGCAGGAGGCTTGTGCCATGGACATCGTTGTCGTTCAGGATCTTTGCCTCAGGCGTGTTACGGAGGTCCTTGATCTTGTAGGACTGGTACAGGGCGATGTGCGAGCCCGGGGTCACGAACTTGCCGACCCGAGCGGGGTCGGACAGCTGGAGGGACACGGCCAACATGCCGCTGGGCACCTCGATCGCTTTGGTGCCTGCCGGAGTATTGCCGAAACGAGCTGCCAGAAGATACTCGCCGGCCGCGATGTCTGTCGTGGCGACGAGCGCATTGTTGTCGGCGTTGATCTCCTGCAGCGAACCGACGGGAACGGCCTTGGAGCTCACTACGGTCCGCGCGATCAGGCCGGTGCGCTGCGCGTCCTTGAGCGTCGCACCCGCGGTGATGGGCTGCTGAGCCACCCACACCTGCGCCGGCGACTCGGCCGCGATGGCACGGGCGTCGGCGTTGCGCGCGTACATGATGACGAGCGCGCCGCCGGTCACTGCAAGGACCAGCGCCAACGCGATGGCGAGAATGCGACGGTTCATTAGGAGATCCCCCCAGGTACGAAGTTCATGTGGTGCGCCGCCTCAGCCGAGGTAGCCGACGCTGTTGGCTCCAAGCGATTGACCACCGGAATCGATATTTGTGCTGACCGGCAGGAGCCCGGAGGTGAACCATCCCCAGAAGTAGGTCACGGAGCCGTTGCACTTCCCGCTGCAGACCGTGTTGGGCTCTTTGTACACAGCCGCCGACTGATTCGGCTGTGCCGCCGCCACCTTCACAAAGCCAGCGACGAAGAACTTGGCGATGCCGCTCAGGGTGAACGTGGCCGATGACCCGGAGCCCGTCGCAGAGATCGCGATCGGGATGGCGGTCTCCTTGCCCAGGTAGTTGTTCAGGTCGTTGTTGTCCTTGCAGGCGTTGGGCAGAGACCCGGTGTCGCCTGACACTGTCCCCGTCGAGTCGAAGGTGGCCTGGCAAGGTTCACTGGCAGCAGTCCAGCCGAATCCTCCGGGGTAGTAGCCGCCGTTGGCATTCCTCCCGCAGGTGTCGCTCGTGTTGTCAGCGTTGCTGTGAGCCACGATTGCGACGGGATACCCTCCCGAGCTGATGGCGGTCGGCAAGTCTGTGGTGCTGGTCCCGGGAGCCGGGCTATACGGAGGGCTGGGTGCATACTTCGTGCCTGTGGCCGTGGCGTTCGCCCAATCGCAGTAGCCCATCACGAGCGGAAGAGTGTTTCCGGTATTGCCCGCCGGACCCCATCCCGCACGGGCACACGACACAACGGAGGTTCCGCTCGACCCGCCGCCCGCCAACGCCCGAGCGAACGGCGTTAGCACCGTGTTACCCGCGCTCGTTTGAGTCCTCGTCTTCACCTCGACGTACTTCACCGCAGCGGAGGCGGATGGGATGGGATTGCACTTGGCTAGGTCTTTGGCATCAGTCGCGCTGGATGTGTCGCATGGCGGCAGGTCCGAGCCCGTGACGTTCTTGATGCAGACACTCTCGATCGAGCTCAGCCCATCTTTGGCATTAGCGTTCGCCAAGGGCTTGAGCGCAGCGGCAGCTCCAGCCGCGCTGCATGCAGCGTTACCCTTCGCGCACAGACTTGCCAAGGCATACGCCGATGCGTCCGCCCCGTTTTGGAGCTGCCGTCGCTCGGACATGATCTGCCCTACGTCGACGCTGATGGCCAGCGTGCCCATGACAACACCCGTAGCCACGAGGATGCTCACGATGACAGCGACTGCACCATGCTCCCGAACACTCCGGGCGTGGTGACGCTGCAGCCTCAACCTCCACATTGCATGACTCCGTTCGCAGTCACCGGACCGTTGAGTCCCCACGTCCCGCCGACCATCTGCATGGCCGGCTTCATGATGATCCAGTCGAAACGCGCAGTGACCTGGACGGTTGCGTTCGAAGGGGACGCCGCCGGGCAGGAAGTCAAGACGGTGGCGGCAACCCCGGGGACTCCAGCGGCGCCGGCCAGCGCGCGTGCGGTAATAGCCGTCATGGCCGCCGCATCCGGGTTCGGCGACACGACAGCCGCCCTAGCTCCCTCGCGAGCCGCATTCGTGACTTGGATCTGCGTGAAAAAGTAGCGGCCGAAGTCGACGATCCCAGCGATGACGAGGAAGAGAACCGGAAGTACGATCGCTAGTTCCACGGCGGCTGCGCCGCGGTCTGCTTTGGACATGTCCGGTCCCTCCCCATGGTAAAAGTAGATGTGCTGCCGTCAAGCGACCCCAAGCCGGACGGCAGCCTGGCGCTCAGATCTGCGTCGCGACGTTGGCGAACGTGTTGGACACGTTGCTGCCGAGCAGGGTGACGACGGCGATGATGACGGCTGCGATCAGCGCAACCATGAGGCCGTACTCGACGGCTGTGGCGCCGCGCTCAACGGCGAGGCGGCTCTGGATCCTTGCGGCAAGCTGGTTCACAATTTCTTTTCCTTGGTGATGGGCTCCTGGCCCCTGGTGTGCACAGTTGGTGACTCGTGCGACCCCCATCACGAGCAGCTGGGGTGCGAGGCTGTCCCCCGACCTCGCACCCCCTTGACGCCAATCAGATGGCGGTAGCGACGTTGGCGAACGTGTTGGACACGTTGCTGCCGAGCAGGGTGACGACAGCGATGATGACGGCTGCGATCAGCGCAACCATGAGGCCGTACTCGACGGCGGTCGCACCGCGCTCAACGGCGAGGCGGCTCTGGATCCTTGCGACAAGCTTGGTCATAATTTCTCTCCCTGGTGATGGGGCTCCTGGCCCCTGGTGTGCACAGTTGGTGACTCGTGCGACCCCCATCACGAGCAGCTGGGGTGCGAGGCTGTCCC
>NZ_JBYTCI010000038.1:21399-26764 GCF_058790095.1 Terrabacter sp. FW104-15G4B
CCCCAACCTCGCACCCCCTTGACGCCAATCAGATGGCGGTAGCGACGTTGGCGAACGTGTTGGACACGTTCTTGCCGAGCAGGGTGACGACAGCGATGATGACGGCTGCGATCAGCGCAACCATGAGGCCGTACTCGACGGCGGTGGCGCCGCGCTCCCGGTTGAGCAGGGTCTGGATCTTGGCAGCAAGCTTGGTCATGATGATGGGTTCCTCCCGTTTGAGGTGGGGCCACCCGATGTGCCCCCCGCCAAAAGGAAGATTAAGTGGAGCAACACGCCGTGTCTTGAAAATCCTCGAAGTTCACAAAATCGTTTGAATCAGGCTGGTTTGGACCGTCCGGGTGGGAGCGTTGGGTATAGGCCCGCGGCCACATCGGCTGCAACTGCTAGGCACGGAGGGGAACTTGCACCCTGCACTGACGAGACGCCCCTACCGGCAGGGGATGCCTACCGTCGAACATGCCGCCGTCGGTCTTGTAGCGCTGGCAGCAAGCGCGGTGAGCGTCGTCGGTTCGGATGCCCTGTGGGTACCGGCCATGGGCGATCGCATCAAGGCCGCTGGGACGATACCGAGGGGAATCCCCTACGCCGCAGCACCATCGGGAGACTGGGTCAACACAACGGCACTGGGTCAGCTGCTCCTCTCCATGGTGCATTCCGGGGGAAGCTTCGGCGTCCTGATTGCCCAAGTAGCTGCCGTGTGCTCGACGCTGGTTCTTCTCGTGAACGAAGCCGCCCGTCGCGGAGCGCGGCCGGTGGCCACCTCTTGGGCGGTCGTTGCGCTCTCGATAGGAGCGGCCACGTCCCTCTTCATTGCCAGAGCTCAGATGTTGTCTCTGGTGCCTTTCGTTCTCCTTCTTGTCCTGCTCCGCCGCCAGCAGGACCGACCGACCACGAGCATCTGGTGCGCGGTGCCGCTGCTCGCTCTGTGGGGCAACCTGCACGGGGCCGTCTTGGTGGGTGTGGCCGTGCTCGGGTGTTACCTCCTTCTCTCGCGGGTGTTCGTAACACCGATCACGGCCCTTGCAGTCGGCGCAGCCTCCCTGGTGGCAACCTGCCTCAACCCTGGACTGGGGAACGCCCCTCGCTACTATCTTGGAGTCTTCAGTGGCCAGGCGACCACGGATGATTCAGGCATGTGGGGCCGGCTTAGCCTCGCGAGTCCGTTCGATGCCCTGCTGATGCTCGTCGCCGTCGCTTTCGCCAGTGCCGCGCTACGTCGGCGTAAGCCCGCGTGGGAGTACGCCGCCGGTCTCGGGCTCGTGCTCGCCACAGCATCGGCGGCACGACACGGGGTATGGCTACTTATATTTCTCACCGTTCCAGCTGCGACGGCATTCCCATCGGACGAGGGTGGCAGGCTCCGCCTAAGGCCCTCGATGGTGCGCGTTCCGATAGTTCTCACCGGGCTCGCGGTCGTGCTCTCGGCAACGATATTGGCTTTGCGGGCACCTACCTTTCGTGCGGCAGACCTCGAAGCAGACTCGATCACGAGGGCAACTGCTGGCCATGTGGTGCTGGCACCAGAGCCACTGGTGGAGTCCCTTGCCGCGGCTGGCGCCACTGTTTGGGCCAGTAACCCTCTGGATGCATTCAGCCAATCGGACCAATCCGCTTACTTGGCGTTCGTGAAGGGGAACGACGTTGGTGCGCAAGTCGCTTTTGCCCAAGCCGACGTTGTGGTCGCCGTGGAGGGCACGCCGCCAGCGCGCCTCGCCGTCAGCGAGGGATTCACCCGCATGACGCGCCAAGGTCGGTACGTTCTCATGCGCCGGCCTTGACGAGCGTGTTGGCTCAGGGCGTCAGGTATGCGCCCATGCAATAGTTAAGCGTGCGTCGCCGGCTGAAATTCGGTCGGATCACCATCGCCCAGCGACGCGCCGAGAACGACCGCCGACGGTGGCCCTGACGTCCACCAGGAAGCTGACCAACTCCCCGACTCAATCCCTCGTCTAGAAGTTGCTCGCTTGCCGCCAAGGCCGACCGGCCAACTCGCAAACCAGGTCACGACAGCACTCAGTTTTCCACGGATCACCGATCGGGAGCGGCTCGTTCACCTTGACTGCCCGGCACGTCCACATATCGGGACTCCTGAATCGCAAGCCCACCTGGGTGGTCCAGCACGTGCAACTCACCGACACTGGCGTCCTCCTTGAGTAGGCGAGGTGTCGCCGCCAACACTGCGAAGGGGTTGAATGCAAGGATGAGTGGAGATGCCAGGTAGGTGGCAAAGGCCAAGGGCCAACGTTTACTCAGGCGCGCCGTGATCACCACAATGGTCGCCACGATAGCCACCCGCAAGAATACGTCCCTGGCTCCGTTGTCAGAGTTCCCGGCAAGGAAACGAACCCAATCAACCCATTCCTGTGGACTCACGGCTACCGACACTCCGACCATACCCGCTCCTACGACCAGGGTACGACCGAGCGCCCTCCATTCACCTCGCACCAGAAACCACAGTAGGCCAACGCCGGAAGTCAGCTTCGTGAGCAGCATTAACAGGAACGCCTCTGGCCTACCCCGCAGCGCGACGACCAGCGCCACCGCAAAAAGCAGGAAGACGCTCCCAAGCGCCACTTCCGTCGTCAGTAGCCCTACGATAGCCAGTGCTCGAAGAAGAGGAAGTCGTTTGAACAGCCAGTGCAAACATGCAACTTGAAGCACCGTCCAGATGGCATAGAAGGCGAGCCAAGGCAATTGCGCTAGGGGCCATAAAGCTTGCACAAAAAGTGGAGCATAGAGATAGGCGTCTCGATAGGTCGGCGGGGCGGCATACAAATGTCCATAATGGTGGGGCGCCAACCAATAGGCGTGCGCGTCGGCGCCGAGATTCCCAGACTTGAAAAGCATGTACATCTGCGTGACGGCGAACACAGGTGAAACCAGAGTTGGCGCATGCCACGTTGCCGACTCCAGCAACTCTGTGTTAAACGGCGCATCATGATTCGCCGCCTTGCGTTTCCCTGAGCAACTCCATCTCACGATGGCGAGCGTTCAGCTCGCGCGCCCTCAACGAAGAGTTCACGGAACTGTCCTGTTTCAACAGCAGGAGCCGGGGAACGGCGGCTAGAACAGCGAGCGCCGCGTAACCTCCCAGCACAGGGCACGCCACTACCATCGCGGGCGCCAGGAGCCACGGGCGGTCCTTACGTCCCGAATAGATGACGAGAGCAGCGCCGAAGACGACTCGTAGGGCAGCCCCCGCACCGCGAGAACCCGACGAGCTACCCATGAACTCGATCCACCGAACCCATGCCCCCGGGGAGACTGCCACCGAGGCACCCACCAGGAGAGCGGTCGATGTGACTGCCCACAGGACTGCGCGCCACTCCCCTCGTGCTACATGCCAAAGTCCAACGACTGCAGGACCCACCTTGGTGAGCAACGGGAACGCCAGGGCACCTGAGGCGCCCTGGACGGTCAGGACCAGAACCAGCGCAAAAAAGAGGTAGACGTTGCCGATGAGCAGGTCGGGAGATAGCAAGAGACCCGCGACGGCTCCACGCCACCAACCAAGTGGCCGAAGCAGCCAAACGAGCGCCACCAGCCCGGCAACAGCCCAGATTGACTGGAAGAAGGGCCACGGAAGCGCACCCAGCGGCATGAGGAGCTGCGCGAAGACGGGTGAGTAGAGATAGGCGTCCGTGTAAGCGGGTGGGCGCGTGTACCAGCTCGATGGGTCCTGTGCTGCCAACCAATAGGCATGCGAGTCCAAGCCTAGGTGGCCAGCGCTGGCATAGCCAGCGGTCTGAAGCACGGCGAAGAGGACCGCTCCCGGTGTGAGCGCCAGCCACACTGCGCGGGCCAACTCTCTTCTGTCGAATCGAGGCATATCAAGCACTCAGGCGGCTCTCGGCCATGTTTGCGGTCGAAGCGGGTAAGAGTGCTGCTCCATCAGTATCCCCTGTGGCGAAGGCGCTTCGTCTGCTCATGGCGCCCTGCTGGGCACGCACGGACCATAACCGTGGGAGGCCCGCCGTGGGGGTCGAACGGTGGATCTAGTCACCGCAGCTTCGGACGCCACCAGGGCGTAACAAACGAGCGATCAACCACTCCTACGTCGGGTCAAATACAGGTCGAACTGCCCGCAAAGCCTCCGGCGCGCAGCTTCGGATGCGCACCGCCGAGTTCCCTGCACGGAAGACGATCGCGGAGTTCGACTGGGACGCCCAACCCGCCGTCCGCCAACAGATCGCCGCCCTGGCTTCCGGCGGCTTCCTCACCGAGGCCCGCAACGTCGTGCTCCTCGGCCCGCCTTGCGCTGGCAAGACCCACATGGCCACCGGCCTGGGGATCGCCGCCGCGAGCCCCGGCCACCGGATCTTGTTCGCGACCGCGACGGACTGGGTCACCCGCCTGAGCGAGGCCCAACGCTCCGGGCGGCTGGCCGCCGAGCTGAACCGGCTACGCCGCTTCGGACTGATCATCGTCGACGAGGTCGGCCACCTGCCCTTCGAGCAAGACGCCGCGAACTTGTTCTTCCAGCTCGTCTCATTCCGCTACGAACACGCCTCGCTCATCCTCACCAGCAACCTGCCCTTCAGCGGCTGGGGTGGGGGGTTCGGCGACCAAGCCATCGCCGCCGCGATGATCGACCGCGTTATCCACCACGCCGACGTCCTCACCCTCAAAGGCGCCAGCTACCGGCTCCGAAACCGCGGCATCGACACGCTGCCCAGCATCAGAACCCAAGACACGGCAGACTAGAAACAACGAACCGGTGGCCTCGATTTCGATCGTCGGATCGGCCTCATTTTCGAGCGTTGCCGACAACCCTCACCCCGGAGCCGTACCACCCCAATCAGCGGCAAGGCCTGGCCTCGCGTAACGCTCGAACGAAGCGCGCTCCAGCTCTTCTGCCTGCTACCTCGCGTGCCGCCCGCGGTAGAACAGAGCGGGCAACCGCGGACCCCGACGAGTGCGGACAGTCGTGTGCCGCATCTCTTCGTGAAGCTCATGGAGCATCGTGCTCGGGGCGGGCGGTGGCCACTCAATGGCGCGAGGGTCCGTCGTGTCCATGAAGTAGTCGGTCCAGCCGTAGTCGTCGCGGTAGCGCAGCTTGCCATCGCCGACGTAGTACCAGCCCTCAGGTTTGTCGTTCATCGTTCCCCCACTGAATGCACTTGTGTGCGGGATTCCCCCTCCCGCATTCACAAGATAGAGCCGCTGAACCCTTCCCCACTGCAGTTGTCGGATTAGTCCGATTTGGCGGACGCAGAGGCACATTCGGGGCATTCGCTAGACTCAGTGCCGGCCCAGCGCGACGTCGCGCCCGGCCATGGTGTGCCGGGAAGTCTGGTCGGCGTCCTACGACGCGACCCCGAAAGGCCCCAACGGTGACCGACGCGCCCTCCCCCGGCAGCCC
>NZ_JBYTCI010000039.1:0-25702 GCF_058790095.1 Terrabacter sp. FW104-15G4B
GGTCGGGGTTGGGGCTGGCCATCGTGGCGGGAGTGGCCCGGGCGCACGGCGGCTCCGCCGAGGTGGCGAACGCCGAGAACGGATGCCGGTTCACGCTGTGCCTGCCCGTCGAGCGTTCGTAGCGTCTCGCACCTGGGCACGGGCGCGAGCGCCTTCGTCAGCTCTGATCGGTGGGTGCGGTGTTGTCGGTTCCTCCGAGCTGACGGAGGAACTCGTGGCACTGGTGCGCCCGCGCGGAGTCCTCCTCCATCACCCGACGGAAGAAGTCGGCGATTTCCTGCTGGTCGGCGTTCTCCGCGTCACGGACATACTGCCCGTAGTCGTGGCCCGCCTTGAGTGAGTGGTACTGAACGGAGACGAGGTCGAACGTGACGTCGTCGAAGCCAGTCTCACCGGTTGCCATCTCGGTCCCTTTCTCTGGTCGGATACATCGCACTGGTACCCGGAGGGATGCGGGTCAAACCCGACCTGTCCGGCTGCAGGCAGCGCAACTGCGGGGTTCGATGGTGGTATGCGCGTTCGACTCGTTCGCGGCCCGCGGCTGGCTGCCGCCGTAGCGTCCTTCCTGGTGCTCTCGCTTGGCTGTCTGGGGGGCTGCACCGCCGACCGCCCGTCGAGCGACCCATCGAGCTCGGGTCGAGTACCGGTCGGGGCGGGCGAGAGCACGGTGCGGGTGCTGCAGATGAACCTCTGCAACAGCGGGCGCGCCGCGTGCTACACCGGCGGGCGTGCCGTCAGCATGGCGGTGGCACTGATCCGGCGGGACCGGCCGCAGATGGTCAGCCTCAACGAGGTCTGCCGCGATGACATAGGCATCCTGAAGCAGGCGATGTCGGCAGCCTTCCCCGCCGCCACGGTCGCCTCGGCCTTCATGTCTGCGAGAGACCGCCTCACCGAGGCACCGGTTCGATGTCAGAACGGCCAGCAGTTCGGCGACGGCGTCCTGGTTCTCAGTCCGTCGCCCGCATCTGGCTTCGGCAGCTACAGCGGCGTCTATCCGGTTCAAGGCTCCCGCGACGTAGAGAAACGCGTCTGGGTGTGCATCGATCTACCCACATGGTTCTCTGCCTGCGCCACGCACACGGCCAGCGCCAACGTGACCACCGCACTCAGCCAGTGCCGGTACATGCTGAACGCGGTGGTGCCGAGCATCAGCCGCCGCCACGGCGGCGGCCCAATCATCCTCGGTGCAGATCTCAACCTCGCGGCTCGCGGTTCACCCAGCCCACAGTCATGCCTGCCGAGCGGCTACCAGCGCACGGATGACGGCGCTCTTCAGGACGTCGTGGTGGGCCCGGGAATCCGGGTGCGGTCGCACGCGGCCATCGACATGCACGGCACCACGGATCACCCCGGCCTGCTCGTCGACCTCGTGCTGTCGCGCCATTGACGGCGGGCCGACGCCGCATGCGCCGCAATCTGCCACGCAAGCCCTGTCCACCGGACCGGCCCGGCATCGGGGCTAGCCGAAGGGGGCGTTGGTCTCGCGGGGGGGCAGGCAAAGCGACCAGCGTCTCAGTCAGCCAGTCCTGGTACTCCCTCTTGCTCCAGCCACACTCGATCACGAGCGCCTCGTAGCCGGCTTGCCCGCATACGGTGTAGAGGATGTCGCCCGCACGCTCGGCGGTCAGCCCGGACCGGAGGGCACCGCGCTCCTCGAGCATTGCCCCCAGGGCGCGCAAGCCGTGCCGCCGCTCCGCCGCTATCCGCTCGCGCAGCTCGATCAGTGATTCCTCGCTGGTCGAGGCGGCGTTCAGCACCCGAAGCGGGGACCGGGCGGTCCAAGGATGAATGTCACCCGGCGGCATCGCCTGATCCGCCGCACATTGCCCCCCGGCTGGCCGGCTTCACCCCGCGGGGGCGATGCGAAAGCGCAGGTGGGCGAGGTTGTCTGGGAAGTCGTCAAGCCCGACTCGGAGGATCACTGTGACTGAGCTGCTACCCAGCTGGAAGCCTGGTTCGGCCAGGGATGCGATTGTCGACTTCGTCCAGGCAACAGTGGCCGCTGGTGTGCCGGTCCCGGAACGTGTCTCGGTGTTCGACAATGACGGGACACTCTGGTGCGAGAAGCCCATGCCGATCCAGCTGGACTTCATCTTGCGCCGCCTCGAGCAGATGGCCGAGCTCGACCCCAACCTGCGGACCCGGCAGCCATGGCGGGCGGCCTTCGAACACGACTACGGCTGGCTGTCAGCGGTCCTCGCGCAGCACTACGCCGGCAACGACACCGATGTCAGCACCTTGGCGGCCGGCGTCCTGGCGGCGTTCGCCGACATCACGGTGGAGGATTTCGAAACGCAGTCCAACACCTTCCTGCGCGGCACCACGCACCCCACCTTGGGCCGCGGATACCTCTCCTGCACCTATGGACCGATGATCGAGCTGATCAGGTACCTGGAGGTCAACGGCTTCTCCAACTACATCGCGTCCGGAGGCGGCCGCGACTTCATGAGGCCCATCAGCGACGACCTCTTCGGCATCCCGCGGGAACGCGTCATCGGCAGCAGCGCCGCGCTGGCGTTCACGCCCTCCGAGGGTGGTGGGTCCGTGACGCGGCAGGGCGCGGCCGACTACCTGGACGACGGACCGGAGAAGCCCGTCCACATCTGGACCCGCACCGGACGCCGGCCCATCATGGCGGCCGGTAACTCCAACGGAGACATCGAGATGCTCGACTTCGCTCAGCACGTCTCCAAACCGTTCCTCCGGCTGCTCCTGGTCCATGACGACCCGGAACGCGAGTTCCACTACACCGGTGGGGCCGAGAGGGCCCTGGCGAGGGCCCGGAACCAGGACTGGACGGTGGTCAGCATGCGCGACGACTGGTCCCGGGTGTTCTGACCAGTGCAGCGAAAGTCTGGACCAGACCGGAGACAGAAAAGGTCTGGTCGCGTCCTGGTCGTCGGTGGTGGCCTCGCCGGCGTCGCCTGCGCCGTCGAGCTGGGTGATGCGGGGGTCGAGGTGACCTTGGTGGACCGGAACGACTACCACCAGTTCCTGCCGCTGCTCTACCAGGTAGCCACCTCCCAGCTCCCCGCCGAGGACATCGCCCGCCCGCATCGCTCCATCTTTCGCGAGCACGCCACCGTGGAGCTCATCAACGCCGGCGTGACGAAGGCCGACCTCTCGGCACTCAGCCTGACGCTCGACGACGGCAAGACGCTGCTCGGCTCGCATCTGGTGCTGGCCGCGGGTGCGCGGCCCAACTTCTTCGGAGTTCCCGGCGCGGCTGAGCACGCCTATCCCCTGTACTCGGTGGCTGACGCCGAGCGCCTTCGCGTTCACCTGCAGCAGCTCCTGCAGGAGCGGATGGACGGCGGGGCCGCGAACGAGCCCGGCCAGCTCGATGTCGTCGTGGTCGGCGGCGGCCCGACCGGGGTCGAGACGACTGGCGCGTTGGCCGAGCTGATGCTCGCCTTGGGCGAAACTGGACGTCTGGCTCGTCCGGGGCGGATCTACCTCGTCGACCGGGGTGACGCGGTGCTGGCCCAGTTCTCGAGCAAGGCCCGTGCCTACGCCACCACCAAGTTGGGCGAGTCCGGGGCGGTGGTCAGATTGGGGCTGGGCGTAGCGGCCGTCAATCCGGATGGTGTCGTCTTCGACGACGGGACCGAGATCAGGACCCGTACCGTCATCTGGGGCGGGGGTGAGTCGGGCGCCAGCGTTGCGCAAACCGCTGGCCCGGTCCTGGGACGAGGCGGACGGATCGACGTGCTCCCCGACCTCTCGGTGGCTGGCTTCCCCAGGTGCTACGCCGTGGGCGACGTGGCCAACATCCCGGACGGCAGCGCGCCCGGTACCTCACTGCCGCAGTTGGGCTCGGTGGCGCAGCAGTCCGGGAAGTGGGCTGCCCAGAACATCGTGCGAGCGCTGAAGGGGACGTCGACGTCGCCGTTCGCCTACAAGGACAAGGGGATCATGGCGATGGTCGGTCGCAACGCGGCCGTCGCAGAGGTCGGCAGGCATCGTCACCAGGTGGAGGGTCCCCTCGCGTTCGCTGCCTGGCTCGGAGTCCACGCGATGCTCTTGAGCGGCGTGCACAGCAAGACGGACGCGTTCATCACCTGGGCGTGGGACTACTTCGACCGCGATCATGCCGCCACCATCGAGGCTTCGACGAACCCAACTCGCATGGCCTGGACCGATGACGCCGGGGACGTCCCGCACATCGTGCTGGATCGTTCGGGCGCATGAGCACCTGGAGTCCAGCCAACGGAATCCGAACCGCACACACCCCCCCGGTACATGCGAGGAGGGTCTCGCTTGTCCGGTCACCAGCATGAGCCGCTACTGATCGAGGGGCGGCGGGTGTCGGTGTCTGGTCGCCGGTTCCCGAGTTCATTGAGCCGCATCAGCGCTTGTAGGCACTGCCTGTCGTGGAGTCGCGCCGGCGAAGCGATGAGCACGAGCGCGCCCAGGTGAATCACGGATAGGGTCCCCGAACATGGACATGCTGAAGGGCGATGAGATCACCGAGGCGAAGCTGACCGACTGGCGCAAGCTGGCCCAGGGACTGCATGCCCGCTACCTGGTCGACGACTTCGGCACCGGTGCACGGTTCGTCGCCGCGGTGGGCGAGGCGGGCGACGTGCTCGGACACCACCCGGGCGTGTCGATCGGCGAAGGGTACGTCGACCTCAAGCTGGTCAGCGCCAACGCCATCTACCGCGACGACGAGGGCACGGAACACGTCGTCGAATGGGTGACCCAGCAGGACATCGACCTTGCCCGACGGATCACCGAGATCGCCGCCGACCATCAGGTCGACGCCGACCCTGCCTCGGTCAGCGTCATCGAGCTCGGCCTCGACACGGCGCACTCCGCGACCATCGCTCCGGTGTGGGCCGCCCTGCTCACCGGAAACGCCGAGGCGCAGGGCCACGGCTCCCCCAGCGACGAGATACGGGACCACACGGGACGGGTACCGAACCTGTGGTTCGGTGAGGCCGATGAGCACGAGACCGCGCGTCAGCGGTTCCACGTCGAGGTCTATGTGGCGCCCGAGGCGGCCGAGCAACGAATCGCCGCCGCCCTTGCCGCGGGTGGGGTTGTCGTCGATGACAGCGACGCGCCGTCGCTCACCGTGATCGCCGACCAGGACGGCAACACGGGAGTCCTCTGCGTCGCCGAGGCCCCTGCGACGAAGGACTGAGCGCCCGGCCCGGCTCGCCCCATGGGGATGTCCGCTATCGGCCGCGCGGCGGATGTCGTCAGACCATGCCCGGATCGGTGGCGTCCTCCGTCAAGCCCTGAACTAGACGGGGGATGCCGGACGTAACAGGGCGGCAGGGCTGCAGCGTCGTTGGAGGCTTCGAGGCTCGGCATCAGGGGCGACCGACTAGGCGGAGTGGGGATTGTGCTGCAGGACTGTGGGGGTGAGGTCGGTGGCGTTTCCGGCGTAGGCCGTCAGCCGTGCCCCTGCCGGTTGAGAATCGATCGCGTAGAACTCCTCGGTCACCCACGAGTTGCTCAGCATCCCGGTGAAGCAGGCGACCCCATGTGTCGGTAGGGACAGGGTGTCGTGCATCGTCGGGGCGTACGGCCGTATGCCGTCACGTGGCGTTGGCCCCTCGCCCGGCGACGAGCCGCTCGCGATGAAGTTGCGCACCATGGCGACCCGGCTGGCTCGGAGCAGCAAGGCAACTGCGTCAAATCCCGGAGTCGGGGGACGAAGCAGGACGCGGACGACAGCGGCTGCTTCGACGCCGGCGAGTTCCTGCTTGCCCCGCGTGGTGCCTGCATCGCCGCCGACAGCGACTTCGACGGTACGTCGTATCAGCGTGACTCGGTCGGCACGCTGGCCAACCCGACGCAGGACCAGGTGCTGCGCTCGGAGTCCTTCCGGGTCACCAGCCCGCAAACCGGCGATAGCAACTGCAGCGGCCGCCTTCCGCAAGCCGTAGCCGTGAGTTCTTCGACGCTCCGGTCGACCCTTGCGCGGTCGAGCGCGTAGTTGCTCAGATTGCCATGTCCGCGGCAGAGGCAGACCCCGTTGTCGAAGCGAGAAGCCGTCGCGCTCGACGACCAAGGTCACTCAGATCCACCCGGCCCTCATCGGCTGCGGCCGCCAAACGCGCGGCCAAGTCCAAGGCTTCGTCGAACTCAGGGCCGACGACGGCAGCTTCCTGGCCCATGTCACGAAGGATCGTGCCCTCAGTCCTTGAGGCGATCAAGGGATCAGATATCCCATCGATCCAGACCCTGGTGCGGCGGCCATCACCGCGGTCCTCTCCGGTGATTCGCTCGAGTGCAAAGATGCGATCCGCACGCGCGAACTTGCCGAAGCCCAAAGCCACCATCCGAGTGTCTGACCCCACGCGGACATCTTGACACCACCCAACCACACAAGTCTCCGTCTCGGAGACGCCACCGGCGGGAGTGTGCGGGCCTCGCAATTCTCCGATGGTTTCGATCGACTTGTACGTACACACTCGCCGCGCAGGCGGTGCGCTGCGGATGGGCGCCTCCCGCGGACGCAACCCAGGAAGGGTGCCGGGCGCAGGCAACCGAAACTGCGTCTCGGGGTTCGTCAAGATGAGAGCCTCGTCAGGGGTCCTGTAGGGATCGGCGGGTGAGTGGCACATGGACGACGATGACATGGTCCGGGCGGTGTACCAGCTGTCCTATCGGCGCCTCATGACCCAGTTCGTCGCCCTGTGCGGAAACCGGTCGGAGGCGGAGGACCTCGTGCAGGAGTCGTTCCTGACTGCGCTCACCCATGCCCGGGACTTCGCCGAGGCCCGCAACAAGGAGGCGTGGCTGCGGACCGTGGCCCTCAATCTCCTGCGTAACCGCTGGCGGCGGGCACGGGTCGCCGGGCGCGTCCTGCCGAAGTTCCGCGCCGAACTGGACATCGACCTCGGGCCGGAGGCACCCGAGGACCACATCGCGATCGTGTATGCGTTGAGCCAGCTGAGCCTGCCGGTCCGGGTGACCGTCGTGCTCTACTACATCGGCGACCGCAGCGTCGCGCAGATCGCTCAGGAGCTGTCCGTCCCCGAAGGGACGGTCAAGGCGCGCTTGGCCCGGGCCCGCGTCCAGATGGCCCGCCACCTCATCGACCAGGAGGAGGCGGACCATGTCTGATCTCAGCAGCTTCGCCCACGAGACTGAGCGGTCCATCGACCCCCCGCCCTTCGAGGCCATGATCGCGACCCGCCGGCGGGTCCGTCGCCGCCGCGCCGCCGTCACCGCCGCGACCGCGCTCGCCGCCGTCCTCGCCCTCGCGCTGGCCCTTGCCGGACTCGGGCAGCTTGGCCACAGGCAGGTCCCCACCGCGCCGACCCCGCGGCTGACCTCGGCGGACGTGCCGGCGTGGACCGCAGAAGAGATCGTGGGCCACCCGGATAGCTTCGTAGTCACCCAGGTCCAGTCCCGCGCCGACCAGCAGACCGCCCTGACGGTGTGGAAGCGCTGCGTCGAACCCCGCACCGACCATGACTGCTTCGGCCCGGAAGCCATCGCCGTCGTGGACGGCGGGGGCCACCAGTTCGTCACCCTCGGAGCGGTGACCGGCTCCAGCCAGCAACCGTCACTGGGCGACGACGGGCTGCTCCGCGAGGTCGGCGACGGCGTCTGGTACTGGGCCCACCGCAACCCCGGCCCGTACCTGCTGTCGGCGACGATGAGCCATCTGGTGCAACTGACGGTCATGGACCGCCCCGTCGCCCACAGCTTCGGGGTACCGAGCATCGAGTGCCCTGACCGGGTCGGCCTGTGCACCCTCGACCAGGACGCGAGGACGCTCGAGCGGCTCGCCGTCCCCGACGTCCCGAACACCCGCTGGGCCACCCCCACCGCCAAGGGCTGCGGCCTATGGGGCCTGGCCGGCGCAGGCGGGAACCTGCGCCTGATCATCCAGCAGCGAGACGGCTCCTTCGCCAACGCCGACATCCCGGACGACAGAGCCGCGGTCGCACCGGCCGAGGGCGGCCCCGGCTGCGAGATCGCCTACTACCAAAGCGTCCTCGTTACCAAGGACCAGCTCGTCGTCAGCCTCGACCAAGGGATGACCTGGCAGATCCGCCAGACTCCGCTGCCGCAGACGGCCGGTTACCTCGAGGAGCATCCCCGGATCAGGACGCTGATCCCGCCGCGGTGGGCGGCTCTGCCACCGATGCCACACCCGCTCCCGCCTCCACGAGCCCTTACGCCACAGCCGCTCTGACGCCGCCGGCATCATCTGGAGTTCGCCTCGGCCTCGAGCTGTCCCACGCCGGAATCGTCGGAATCGTCGGAATCCCCGCGGGCAGGGTGCGAGCGGCGAAAGGGAGTGTGCTCGCCGACGGGCTAGACGACGTCGACGTAATGAACCTCGACCGCATTGTTGCCGTAGCCGAGGCGGTTCCAGGGAGGGACGTCCGGCTGGACGTTGTCGGCGGCGTCGGTGGCTCGCGCGCGCAGTGAGTGCCGCCCCGGGGTGGCCTCCCACGTGAACGTCCAGCTCTGCCACTGGTAGGGCCCGGTCGGCTGGTCCACGTGCGCGGACTGCCACTCGCCGGCGCCGGTGAGGCCAACCTCGACGGCGGTGATCGGGCCGCTTCCGGACCAGGCCCGGCCGCGGATGGTGTAGGTGCCGGCGGGGACGGCCGCTGCGGGCGCAGGGTCGATGATGCGGGCCCGGACCCGCATGCGGGTGACTGGCTCGTGGGGACCGTCCGGCCACTCGTAGATGTAGTGACCGGTCTGGAACTCACCGCTGAAGGGCTCGGTGAGCACGTCGATGCTCTGCAGCCACTTGACCGAGGCCACCGCGAACCAGTGCGGCACGACGAGTCGGAACGGACTGCCGTGGTCCGGTCCGAGCGGCTCGCCGTTCATGTCGTAGGCAATGAGTATCTCGTTGGCGGGGTCAGCCGCGTGAGACAGGGCGAGCGACCGGACGAAGGCGAGGTGGTCCCCAGTCTCGGGCAGCACCGGCGTGAGGTGGTAGGTGCCGCTGTCGGCACCGGTGAAACGGACCTCGACGCCCTCGGCCCGAGGACGGGCCCGGGCCAGCACGTCGCTGAGCCGGGCACCCCTCCAGACCGCAGTGGAGACTGCGTAGCCGCCCCACGGCTCACCGGTGGGCAGCGGTCGGGTGTCGAGGCGGCCGTTGCCGGCGCACTCCAGGGTGACGGCGCGCTCGAGGGCAGGCAGCGCACGAAGCTCTCCCAAGGTCAGTGAGATCGGGTTCTCGACGGCCCCGCCGACGCTGAGTGTGCCGTCGTGTGCGGGCAAGGAGAAGTTGCTGCGCACGTAGTGTTGCCGCGTCGGCGTGATCTCGGAGTCGAGGGCCTGCGGCGGGGCCTCGGCGTTGTACGGCTGAGGGTTGATCATGACGAGCTGTTCGCGGGCCTGCTGGATGTCGATGTTGGTTGTCACGGAGTCCTCCTGCGGGTCGTGGACGTGCCTCGGTGCGGGGCGAGAGCTCAGTAGTCCGCGTCGCGGAAGACCGGGTCACGGTTGTCGTTGAACGCCCCGATTCCCTCGACGCGGTCGGGGTGGACCGCGGAGCGCCAGTGGGCCTCCATCATGATCCCGATCGCCTGCTCGATCGGCTCACCCTGCCCTGCTCGGACCGCGTGCTTCACGGCCTGGACCGCTGTCGGGGAGTTGCTCGCGATCTTCGCAGCGACGCTCAGCGCGGCGTCCATGAGGCCGCTCGGGTCGTGCAGCTCGTTGACCATGCCGAGACGGTGGGCCTCGGCGGCGCTGATCGGCTCGCCGGTCATGAGCATCTGCAGGGCCTTCCCGGGCGGCAGCGCGCGGGGCAGGAGAACCGGCGAGCCACCACCGGCAGCGAGTCCCAGCATCGCCTCGGGCTGTCCGAAGACGGCGTTGGTGCTGGCGATGATGAAGTCCGTGCTCTGGGCGATCTCGCAGCCGCCGCCGTAGGCGATCCCGTTGACGGCGGCAAAGACGGGCTTGCGTAGCTGACGCAGCGTGTACAGCGTGCGGTCGAAGTCCTGGCGCTGTCGCAGCCACTGCTCCTTGGTCATGTCCCGGCGCTGGCGCAGGTCGCTGCCGACGGAGAAGGCGCGGTCACCGGCACCAGTGACGAGGACGACGCGGACGGCGCTCGTCACCGCAATCGTCTCGAGCGCATCCGTCAGCAGCACTCCCATCTCCGTGGAGATGGCGTTGTCAGCATGCGGTCGGTTGAGGGTGACCACCGCAATGCGACCGTTGTCGTAATGGCTGACCAGGACGGCGGGCTCGGTGTCCTGCACACCGGAGGGTGGTCCGAAGTCGAGGGCGGCCCACCGGTTTGTGATCCTTCCCGGCTCCGAGGTCTTCTGGTCGGTCATGGCTCCTCCTCAAGTCTCCAGGTCGCCCAACCACTTCAGGGCCCGCAGTCCCGGCGCGAAGCAGTACTCACCGCCGCGGGTCGTGACGAACGACGGCAGGTGGCGCAGCCGTCGCCGGATCGGCACGTGTGGGATCGTGAAGTCGGTCGGCGTGTGTGTGCCGCCGACCAACGGGTCGCTCTCGTCAGAGGCGCCGATGAATACGCCGTCGTTGATCCACTGGGTCTTGACGAACTCGAACTGTCTCTTCAGGTGGGAGCCCGCAAAGATGAAGATGATCCCGCGGTCGACGCCGTCGTCCTCGAGGACTCCCTCCGCGAGCATCGGGCCGTAGCTGGTCCCTCGACGGATCATCCGATGCAGCCGCACGTCGACGGTGTTCTCGTCCTCGAGAGCGTCGCGGGGGTTCGCTCGGCGTGCGTGTGCGCCCGCGGGGCACTTGAAGCCGCGCAGATCGTCGCGGTAGCCGAACGAGTTGTTGCGAGCCGGGTCCGCACCGAGGTCCGGGTCGTCCGCGTCGGGCGCTAGCGCCAGAGGCGCGCCGCTCGGCCAACGACCGACCATCTTGGCCGCGAGGAGGCGCTCCTCCTCCCGGCTGCGGGCAACCTCCTTCAGGTAGCGGCGGTAGGCCGCCACGTCGGTCCGCAGCTTCCGGAACACCAGGAACGTCCCGTTGCGGCCGAGGACTTCAGGCGCCGGCATGGGCGGAAGCGATCCCGTCTCGTCGGGATAGCCGAGGATGAACTCGCCGGCCTTGATCGGCCGCCCTTGATCGTTGCGCAAGGGCAGTCCGCTTCCTTCGACGTCGGGGTTGCCGATGCCATCCTTGAACCCGAACGACGTGCGGCCCGAGGGCAGCTGGTAGCAGTCCTGCCGCCAGACCACCTCGATCGAGGGGAGGTCCACGTAGCGTTGGCGCGCACGCTCCGCCACGAGCTCGAGATCTCTCTCGTCCCTGGCAAGCACCGCGACCGCCACGTGCACAGCGTGCGTCCCGAGGGGCCACTCCCAGTGCTCCGGGCCGCTCGTCCCCACATCACCCAGATCCTGGGCTCGACGCGCCATTCCCTCGCGGAACTCGTCCGGGAAGGTGTCCAGCATCGACTGCGGCACGCCGAGCGCGGTCAGCCCGGCAGACGTGAAGGCGACAGTCACCCAGGCCGGGGTCTCGGCCTCCAGCGCATCATTCTGGGCGGCGAGCAGGGTGTGTAGGCGCCGAACCAGCTCGCGCCCCTCTACAGCGTCGTGGAGTTGGAGGAGGAGGTAGCGGCCCACGTACGGCGACGGGCGCTCACGGAGCGCTCCGGACTGGATGTCGTCGAGCTCGAGGACCGTCTCAGGCTCGACGCTCATGTCGGCTCCTCCACCGCTCGGTGCTCACGGGTGCTCACAGGTGTTCGGGTGGTGTCGGTGGGTTCGGGTTGGGTAGCGACAGGTAGGGGAAGACAGCCGACGCGGGACGGCTTGCGGCGTCCACGCCGTCGGTGATCACCGGGCCCCTGCCGCCGTTGACCCAGAAGGTGTAAAGGATGTCGATGACGTCGTCGTTGAGCGCCCGGCCGCCGCAAGTGCGCGGTGCTTCGCCCGCCATGACGGCACGCTCGATCTCGAGGAAGGAGCCCTGCTCCAGGTACGGACGCGACGGGTCGACCACGAGGTAGTCGGCCAGGACGAGCTCGGTCAGCGGGTGCACGCCGGACGCGTCGAGCGGCCACTGGACCACACCGTCCAGCCCGTCCCAGAAGGCGAGATTCGCGTGCAGCCTGGCGCGGTAGGCACCGGTATACGAGCTGCCGAGGTGGAACGCGTCCTCCATGTTGTAGAGATCCCGGATCTCCAGGTCACGGTTGACCTGGTCGAACTGCTTCGGGCCCAGGAGCAGGTTCTTGACCTCCGGCCGCCCGACCCGTTCGATGCGCACGGAGAGCGGGCCGCGGGTTCGCGTCTCCGTGACCACGGCGAGGGGACCGACGTGTCCCAACACTCTCTCGCAGTCGAGTTCGACGACAATGGCGAGGACGTTCTTCCCGTCGAGGAAGATCGACCCGGGGTCGGTGAACGAGAGTCGCCGCTCGGCGATGGTGCGTAGGCCGGCCGGCGCGTCCATGATGAACGGGTCCCAGCGCGGCCCGGCGAAGACCCGGACCACGGACCCGTCGTCGACGGAGTGTCCGGGCGTCTGGAAGGAGGTCACCTCACCGTCGGGCAAGGTGAGGCGACCCCTCTGAGTGCCGGCTTCAGCGCCGTCGTCGAACACACAGTCCAGAACCCACTCCGGCGACACCGCCGCCCCGACGCGGCGCTCGTCGGAGTTGACGTCGACCGCGCGAAGTCGGAAGCGGTAGATCAGCCCGTCTGAGAACCGCCCGTCCACAGGCGCGAACGGCAGCGTGTTCATGACCAGCACGAGCCGTCCCGGTCGCTCCGGGCTCGGAAACGCGTAGACATCAGTGATGTCTGCAATCGGGTCCGCGAGCGCGCGTGGCCCGGAAATGTGGTCTGACACGGTGTTTCCTGTCCGACTTCCGGGCGCCTTACGCGTCCGCTGCCTCGTCGAGCAACGGCTTCAGTGCCGGGTGGCTCAGCGCGGCCTCAGCATCGGGGTCGTCCAGGACCTGCTCGAAGGCGACCCTGAGGCGCTGCGCCCTGCGAAGTTCCTTGACGGTGCCCGGGTAGTTGCGGGCGTAAGCCCCTGCGGTCACTTGCGCGCCCAGGATGAAGGACTTGACCGCCGCTACGTCGGGCAGCCCGTCGTATCCCTCGGTGTGACGGAAGATCGCGTCGAACAGCTTCAGCGGCCCAGCGGACGCGAAGTCCTCCATGTAGGCATCCCATGAACCGTCGAAGCTGGTGGCGAACAGCAGCCGCGTGTCATCGTCGAACATCACGAATCTGGCCTCGTGGATATTGGCGATTGCCACCTCGTAGTCACCCGGGCGATAGCCCGGGGAGTCCATCAGCGCGGTCATTGCCTTGCGCAGCTCTTCGGCGTGACCTGGAATGACGCGGAAGAACAGGCTGAACTCGCTGGTCGTCCCCACCCGGACGCCAGGGCGGTCACTTGCCACCTCACCCACTGCGGTCATCTGGGCGCCTCCTGGTCTCGGTGGCGCACCTGAGACGCCAACAACCCTCAATCTCCCCTGGGCGTTCGCCGACCAGCATCACCCAGTTGGAGTGATACGACGGAGACGCCGGGCTGCCAGGACCGGGCCACACCAGCACCGAGTCCGCCTCCCAAGATCGAGACGACGCAGGGAAGCACCACGCGGCCGACTCGATCCTGCGGCGCACGAAGCTGCAGTCACCCGCGTAAACCCGACGCCGTTGGGGCGACGGCCTCCGGGGCGCGGTCCTTTTGCCCGCCCAGACAGAGTCCGACAGGAGAACAACACCGTCGTGACGCGACCACGAAGCCGTCAGGGCACGGACAAGGAGCCGGCCGGTCCGGCGTGAGGATCTGGAGTGACGGCGGAGCACTTCTAGCCCATCGACGATCGCCCGGATGCACGTGGCCCAGCCGTTGACGGTCGCGGCGAGGGAAGAGACAGACACAAGTCATCGGTCCCCGGATTCGCCTGAGACGCATGCCTCCGAGTTCTGAGCGGCGAGCTGCTCAGGGGACAGCAGTGCCCGTCTCCATCGTGAAGGCTCGTCGGAAGCGGTCCAGGGCCAGTTCGCTGTCCCCTG
The DNA here is from genome assembly GCF_058790095.1 of Terrabacter sp. FW104-15G4B. Taxonomy (NCBI): domain Bacteria; kingdom Bacillati; phylum Actinomycetota; class Actinomycetes; order Micrococcales; family Intrasporangiaceae; genus Terrabacter; species Terrabacter sp. FW104-15G4B. Next base: position 13,980 of record NZ_JBYTCI010000039.1, read on the forward strand.
CGGCATACGCCTCGAGCCCGACCGTCCCCCGGTAACCCATCGCTGCCAGCGCCTGGGCAACCATGGGGTAGTTGATCTCTCCGGTCCCCGGCTCGCAACGGCCGGGTACGTCAGCAACCTGGATCTCACCGATCCATGGCAGGGCCCTGCGGCACAGCTCGATCAGGTTTCCCTCGCCGATCTGCGCGTGGTAGAGGTCGAGCATCAATCGCAGGGCGGGACTGTCGACGGCGGAGACCAGCGCCAGGCAGTCAGCCGCACGAGCGAAGGGGACACCGGGATGGTCGAGTTGGGTGTTGAGGTTCTCCAGGACGAACGTGACGCCTTCTCGCTCCCCGAGGTCTGCGACGCGCGCGAGGGTCTCGCGCGCGGTCAGCCACATGGCCCCCGAGATGTCGGCCTCGGCTCGCAGCGGCAGGCCTTCCCCGTCCAGGCCCGTCCCGTGCAGGTTCAGCCGCCGGACTCCGAGGCGCTTGGCCACCTCGGCCGACCGCGCCGCCGTGGCAAGGAGCTCCTCAGCTCCCTGACGATCGCCGAGCCGGCCGCGAAGGTAGCCGGTCATGGAGGAGAACACGACTCCCTCATCGCGCAGGGCCGCGAGGGCGTCGTGGTCAAGGCGTGACCAGTCCCAGATCTCGACCTGGAAGCCCAGTTCGTGGATGCGCCGGATCCGCTCGGCGACGGGCAGCTGCAGGAACACCATCTCTGCGCTGACGGCAAGTGTGAAGGGGCTCGAGGTCAGCGCATTCATGGCACGGTCACCCCCGTCTTCACCGTCCACCATCTCAGGCGTAGAAGGCCGGCTTGGCGATCATCTCGACCCTGACGACGCCGTCGTCGGTGAGCGCCTTGACGCCGGCGTCGCAGACGCACGCCGCGGCATACCCGTCCCACGAGGTCGAGCCGGTGTGCTCGCCGACCGCTACGGCGCTGATCCACTCCTGCACCTCGGTGACGAAGGCGCCTCGGAAGCGGTCGTTGTGGTCGCGCGCGATGGAGTTGCGCACCCCGGCGCCGTCGCGCACGACGATGGCGTTCTGGTCGCCCAGGCTGACCGTGCCCTTCTCGGCGACGGCCTCGCAGCGGATGTCGTAGCCGAACTGGCAGTTGACGAAGATCTCGTCGTCGACGCGCACCCCCGACTCGGTCTCGAGGATCAGCACCAGCGGATCCTGCAGGTGCTCGAAGCGCAGCGACGTCTTCTTCGGCTTGTCGACGCGGGCCGTGACGAACTCCTCCCCCAGCAGCCACCGCATCGTGTCGACCTCGTGGATCGCGGTGTCGTTGATGGCCATGTCCCACGTGTAGTGCTCGGGGACGGTCGGGTTGCGGTGCGCACAGTGGACCATGAGGGTCTCGCCGAGGTCACCGGAGTCGAGCAGCGCCTTCATCTCCCGGTAGCTGCGGTCGAAGCGCCGCATGAACCCGACTGTCACGAGACGCCGCCCGGCCTGCTGCTCCGCCTCCATGATCCGCAGCGCAGCCGCCGCCGTCGGCGTCAGCGGCTTCTCGCAGAAGACCGGCTTGCCCGCCCCGATGGCCGCGAGCACGTCCACTTCGTGCGCGGGGCCGTAGCTGCAGACCATGACAGCGTCGACCTCGTCGGCCGTGATGAGGTCGGCCGACGACGGGTATGCCGTCCCGCCGATCCGCTCGGCCACCTCCTTCGCGCGCACCTCGTCGACGTCGGAGACGGCCACGACCCGCCCTCCCGCGATGACGGTGCGGATGCGGTCGATGTGGGCCTGACCCATCCCGCCCGGGCCGATCATGCCGATGCGTACGGTCATGGGGATGACTCCTTTGTCAAGAGGGCAGAGGCCTCAGTGGAGGCCGAGGCCGATGGAGGCGAGGTACTCGCGGGTCTGGATGGCGTTGGGAAGCGGGTAGGACGGATCGCAGGGGTACATGTCCTGCTCGCAGACGACGTAGAGCTCCTTGTCGAGGTCCGCGAGGGCCTCGACGAAGGACGGCATGTCGGGGGCGCCGGCGGGCGGGGCGACCGAGCAGCCCTTGGCGACGGCCAGCCCGAAGGGCCAATCCCCCTCATGAGCTTGCTTCACGAGGTTCTCGTCCATCGCCTTGATGTGGACGTAGGAGATCCGCTCGGGGTACCTCCGGCACAGCTCCATCGGATCGCCGCCGCCATAGACGATGTGGCCCGTGTCGAGGCAGAAGCCGACGTAGTCGGGATCGGTGGCCGAGAAGACGCGATCGATGTCCTCCGGGGTCTCGATGTGGCTGTCGCCGTGCGGGTGCAGCACCATCTGGAGGCCGTAGTCCTCCTTCATGATGCGGCCGAGCCGGTCGGCGTTGGAGATGTAGGTGTTCCACGCCTCCGCCTCGAGCACGCGGTCGTCCGTGTAGTCCCACGTCTTCTCGTCGCGGAACATCGGGGGCAGGTGCACGATGTACTTCGCGCCGACGGCGGCGTGCGTCTCGGCGATCTCGCGGAACGTCTTCTCCGTGTCGGCCCAGGCCTCCGGCTTGTGCAGGATGCCCCAGCCGGTGCCGGCGACGACGGTGAAGCCGCGCTTGTCCATCTCCTCCTGCAGGCGCTTCGGGTCCTTGGGGAAGTAGCCGAAGGGCCCTGTCTCCATCACGGAGAAGCCTGCCTCGGCCATCTCGTCGAGCGCAGTGTCCCAGTGGATCTGCTTTTCGTCCTCGGGGAACCACACGCCCCACTGGTCAGGGCAGACACCGATCGTCAGCTTGCTGTAGCGCTCGTCGGTGTTGCGGGCCTTGGACTCGGCCATCGTCGGTCGTTCCTCTCGAAAAGTGTCTGCGGGTCAGTCGTTCTGGGGGAAGCCGAGGTTGAGGCCGCCGTGGCTCGGGTCGAGCCAGCGCGAGGTGACGACCTTGCCTCGGGTGAAGAAGTGGACGCCCTCCATGCCGTGTGCGTGCGTGTCGCCGAAGAGTGAGTTCTTCCAGCCGCCGAACGAGTAGTACGAAACGGGCACGGGAATCGGCACGTTGACGCCGACCATGCCGACCTCGACGTTGCGCTGGAACTTGCGGGCGGCGCCGCCGTCGTTGGTGAAGATGGCCGTGCCGTTGCCGTAGGGGTTGCTGTTGATGAGCTGGAGACCCTCGTCGTAGGAGTGCACACGGACAACCGACAGCACCGGCCCGAAGATCTCGTCGTCGTAGACCGACATGCCCGGCTTCACGTTGTCGAAGAGGGTCGGCGCCAGGAAGTAGCCCTCGCCGTCCGAGTCGTAGGAGTCCTGCCGCCCGTCGACGACGAGCGTGGCCCCCTCCGAAACGCCGGCGTCGAGGTAGGACGTCACCTTGTCGCGGTGCTGCGAGGTGACGAGCGGCCCCATGTCGCAGCCGCGCGTGCCGTCCCCGGTGACGAGCTTGCCCATCCGGTCCTTGATCTTCGAGATGAGCTCGTCGGCGATCGGCTCGACCGCGACGAGGGCCGAGATGGCCATGCACCGCTCCCCCGCCGAGCCGAAGCCGGCGTTGACGGCGGCGTCCGCGGCGAGGTCGAGGTCGGCGTCCGGGAGGACGAGCATGTGGTTCTTCGCGCCGCCGAGCGCCTGGACGCGCTTGCCCTGCGCCGTGCCGGTCTCGTAGACGTACTTGGCGATGGGCGTGGAGCCGACGAAGGAGACCGACTTGACGTCGGGGTGGGTCAACAAGGCGTCCACCGCCTCCTTGTCGCCGTTGACGACCTGCATGACGCCGTCCGGGAGCCCGGCCTCCTTCCAGAGCGCCGCAATGGCAAGCGCCGCGGACGGGTCCTTCTCGGACGGCTTGAGCACGACGGCGTTGCCGCAACCGGGATGAACCACATCGGTACCATCGCCGGGAAGTTGAAGGGCGAGATCACCGCGACGACCCCGAGCGGCTGTCGGATCGAGTAGACGTCGACGTTCGTCGACGCGTTCTCGGAGAAGCCGCCACGCAGGAGGGTCGGTATCCCGCAGGCGAATTCGGCGACCTCCAGGCCACGAGTCACTTCACCCAGGGCGTCGCTCAGGACCTTGCCGTGCTCGGCGGTGATGAGGGCGGCGATGTCCTTCTTGTGCTCGTTGAGCAGCTCACGAAAGGCGAAGAGCACCGCTGTGCGCTTGGCGAGCGAGGCGTCGGCCCACTCCTCCCACGCCGACGCGGCGGACTTCACGACCTCGTCGACGAGCGAGGCCGACGCCAGGTCGAGCATGCCGGACTGCTCGCCCGTCGCGGGGTTGAAGACGGGCGAGGTGCGCTCGGCGGTGCCGGTCCACGGCTGTCCGTCGATGAGATGCGTGATTCGGGTGGGCGTGCTCATGGTGGTGTCCTTCGGGTTCAGAGCAACAACGGAGAGGGCGTATGCCGGGTGGCCGGCGAAGGGATCCGCTGGGATCCGGAGCGCTCAGGGAGCGACGAGCGTGGGAGGTGTCGACCACTTGTCGAGGTAGGAGTGGATGGTGTCGCGCATGTAGGTGCTCGACTCGCGCGCGCGGTCCTCCCAGGCGAAGACGCAGGAGGTGACGATGCCGTCGAAGCCGATGCGCTCGAGGCCGGCGAAGAACTGGCCGAAGTCCACCTCGCCCTGGCCGATGTCGAGGTGCTGGTGCACCGTGACCTGCGAGCCGGGCGGGTTGACGATGTAGCGCAGCCCCGAAGATGCGGTGTGGTCGTAGGCATCGGCGACGTGGACCATGGTCAGCAGGTCGCCCGCCTTGTCCATGATCCCGTCGCAGTCGTTGCCCTGATGAAAGGTGTGCGGCGTGCAGTAGAGGAACGAGACGTTGGGGCTGTTGATGCCGCGGATGATGTCGACCGCTCGCTTTCCGTCCTCCTCCCAGTCGTCGGGGTGCGGCTCGAGAACCAGCCGGATGCCCTCCTTCTCGAAGAGGGGTAGGAGGTCGTCCATCGACTGCCAGAACATCCGCTCGCAGACGGCCGCCTGACGGGGGTTGCCGTTGAGCTCGGAGTTCATCGTGTCGACGCCGAGGTCGCTCGCGATCTGGATGGCGCGGGTCCAGTAGCGCACGGCCGCCTGTCGGTCGTTCTCGTCGGGGCCCGACCACTTGAAGAGCGGCAGAATCGAGGAGACCCCGACGCCTGCCGCAGCCAGCGCCTTGCGGAAGGCGGAGACGCCGGCGTCATCAACGCGGGGGTGGATGAAGAACGGGATGAAGTCGTCGCGCGGCGACAGTTCGATCCACTCGTAGCCGAGTTCGGCCACGACAGAGGGCAGCTCGAGCAGTGGCGTCTCCCGGAACATGTACGGGTCGAGGGCGAGCTTCATGGCAGCGACTCCAAGGTGGTCGGGCTGCTTGCCGGAGCGGCGGAGGTTGCGGGGGTGATGAGCGGACGCTGGGTGGCCTTCTGCTCGACGTAGTGGTCGTATGCCGTCCGCGTCGTGTCGAGGTCGCTGACCTCCGCGACCGGCACGTCCCACCACGAGGCGCTGTCGGGCGCGTGGACGAGCGGGTCGGTCTCCACGTGGATGACCAGGGGGCCGCCGTCCGGCGGCCACGCCTTGGCCTCCTTGATGGCCCGGTGCAGGTCGTCGAGCGAGTGCACCTCGATGACGTGCGCGCCGAGGGAGCGAGCGTTGGCGGCGAGGTCGACCGGCAGCACGTCACCGTCGAGACGCCGTGACGACTCACCGCGGAACCGGTAGGAGGTGCCGAAGCGCTGGGAACCCAGCGACTCCGACAGCGAGCCGATCGAGTGGAAGCCGTGGTTCTGCACGAGCACGACGATCACCTTGATGCGCTCCTGCACGGCGGTGACGAGCTCCGTTGGCATCATGAGGTATCCGCCGTCGCCGACCATGGCGAAGACGTCGCGCGACTCGTCGGCGAGGCGGATGCCGATCGACGCCGGGACCTCGTAACCCATGCATGAGTAGCCGTACTCCACGTGGTAGGCCTTCCGGTCGCGCACCCGCCACAGCTTGTGCAGGTCTCCGGGCATCGAGCCCGCCGCGCAGAGCACGACGTCGCGCGGGTCGGTCAGCTCGTTGACGGCACCGATGACCTGTGCCTGCGTCAGCAACCCCTCGGCCAGACGGTCCGTCACCTCGGAGGACGGGTGGTAGGCCGCCTCGACCGCGGCGTCCCACTGCGCCCACAGCGCGGCCTGGCGGTCCCGGTAGGCGTCGTCGACGGCGTACCCCTCGAGCGCGTCGGCCAGCGCGGTCAGCGCCTCACTGGCGTCGGCCACGACCGCCAGGCCGGCGTGCTTGCCGGCGTCGAACCGGGCGACGTTGACGTTGACGAACCGAACTCCGCTGTCCTGGAAAGCGGTTCGTGAGGCGGTGGTGAAGTCGCTCCAGCGGGTGCCGATGCCGATGACGACGTCGGCCTCGGCGGCGAGCGCGTTCGCGGCTGTCGTCCCGGTGGAGCCGACCGCGCCCACCAGCTGTGGGTGACCGTGCGGTAGCGAACCCTTGCCGGCCTGCGTCTCGGACACGGGGATCCCGGTCCGTTCGCACAGCCGTCGCAGCGCCTCCTCGGCGCCGGAGTAGTGCACCCCGCCACCGGCCAGGACGAGCGGCCGCTGCGCCGAGCGGATGATGTCCGCGGCGTCGGCGATGTCGACGGCCTCGGGCAGCGGTCGGGCCACCCGCCACACGCGCGGCGCGAAGAGCTCTACCGGCCAGTCGTGGGCCTCGGCCTGCACGTCCTGCGGCAGCGCGAGCGTCACCGCGCCGGTCTCGACCGGGTCGGTGAGCACCCGCATCGCCCCCAGCAGCGCCGACGGCAGCTGCTCCGGGCGGCTGACCCTGTCGAAGAAGCGCGACAGCGGGCGGAAGGCGTCGTTGACCGTCACGTCGGCGGCATACGGCGCCTCGAGCTCCTGCAGCACCGGGGAGCTGACCCGCGTCGCGAAGGTGCCGGACGGCAGGAGCAGCACCGGGATCCGGTTGATCGTCGCGAGGGCGGCGCCGGTCAGCATGTTCGTCGAGCCGGGACCGACGGAGGCCGTGCACGCCCACGTCTGGAGGCGGTCCTTCTGCCGGGCGTACGCGACGGCGGTGTGGACCATCGCCTGCTCGTTGCGGGCCAGCACGTACGGCAGGTGGTCCTCGCCGTCAGCGAGCTCGTTCTGCAGCAGCGCCTGCCCGATCCCGGCGACGTTGCCATGGCCGAAGATGCCGAAGCACCCGGCGAAGAGCTTCTGCCGCTCGCCGTCCCGCTCGCTCCACTGGTTGGCCAGGAAGCGCACCACGGCCTGGGCCACGGTCAGCCGGATCGTGTCACTCCTCATCGAGGGCCTCCGAACGGGAGTCGGGCGTCGACCGGCTGGCCGGACCACGTGTCGCGGACCCAGCCATGGGCTGGGTCGTCGCAGATCAGCCAGGCCCTTGTCGTGCCGGGGCCGGCCATGACGTTGAGGTAGTAGAGGTCGTAGCCCGGCGCAGCCATCGCCGGGCCGTGCCACCCGTGCGGCACGAGCACGACATCACCCGACCGGACCTCGGCAAGAACGTCGATCGGCCTGTGCTCGGTGCCATAGACGCGCTGGTAGCCGATCGGGTCCGTGGCTTCGGCCTCAGGGGAGCCCATCTCGGGGGCCACGTCAAAGAAATAGATCTCCTCGAGCTGCGTCTCCTGACCCGGGCGCTCCTCGTCGTGTTTGTGGGGCGGCCACGAGCTCCAGTTGCCGGCCGGGGTCACCACCTCACAGGCGATGATCGAGTCGGCGTCCAGCACCCCGGGGATGCCGAAGTTGCGGACCTCCCGCGATGCGATGCCGGCGCCCCGCAGCTCGACCGGCACTTCGTCGGCCGCGACGTGGCGGAAGGGGAAGCGGGCCTCGGCCGTGTCGGTCACGGCGAAGCAGACGGCGACGCGCGCGTCCCCGACGGCCGTGACCGTGAGAGACGAACCGGCCGGCACGTAGGCGACGTCGGTCGGCCCGGAGAACACGGTGGCTCGCCCGGCGAGTTTCGCCTCGAAGGCCCCCGCCGTACCGTCCACGGTGACGACGACCGAGCCGGACAGCGGCACGACGATGTGCTCACGAGGGGCCGCCGCGAGCCGGCGCACGTCCCCGTCGGCGAGGCGGCCGGCATACAGCCCCGTGTGCTCCCAGCCTGACGCGTCGGGTTCGACGACGACGTCCCAGCCGTCCCGGGCGGCGCTGCCCAAGGGCCGGTGCCACGTCATGCGACACCCCGGCCGTGGACGAGCCCGGCGGCGATGTCGACGGCCGCGGCGACGTCGCCGTCGGGTGGGAAGAGCAACGCTCGTCCGACGACGAGGCCGCGGACGGCGGGCAGGTCGAGCGCCCGGCCCCACGACGCATACGTGTCGTGCGGGTCACCCTGCGGATCACCGCCGAGCAGCAGCGTCGGCAGCGTCGTGGCGTCCATGACGCGATCGAGCTCGTCGACGACGGGCAGCTTGAGCCACGTGTAGGCGCTCGAGGCGCCGAGCCCCGCGGCGATGTGGATCGACTTGATGGTGGAGTCGGGGTCGAGCTGGTTGACGAGCCGGTCGCCCTCGCGCGTGGAGAGGAAGGGCTCGACCATCGCCATGAGCCGACGCTCGGCAAGCTGCGTGACGGCGCTGGCGCTCGCCTCGAGGGTGGCCACCGTGCCGGGGTCGTCGAGGCAGATCCGGGTCAGCATCTTGCCGCCGTCGAGGCCGCGCGCGGCGATCTCGGCCGCGGTGTAGGCGGTGAAGCGGTCGTCGAGCTCGAAACTGGCGCCCTGCAGGCCGCCGCGGTTCATCGAGCCGATGGCGACCTTGCCGTCGAGGGCGCCGAGCAGGAGCAGGTCGTCGAGGACGTCGGGGGTGCCGAGCACGCCATCGACCCCGGGCCGCTCCAGCGCGGTGACGAGGCGCTCGAGCAGGTCGCTGCGGCTCGCCATGGCGGCGCCGGCCCCGCGGACGCCGAGCGCACCGCGCGCCGGGTGGTCAGCGGCGACGAGGAGCATCCGGCCGTCCTCGCGGACGAGGGGGCGACGGCGACGCGCCGCCCACGCTGCGGCGATGCGCCCGGGCTCACGCACCCGGATCTCCGTCAGGTCGGCGACCCGAACCCCCGCGGTGGACGGCGCGGGCTCGTGCTGGGTGGTGGTCATCGTGTCTCCTCGGCGACGGTGGCGAACGGTGAGACCGCCCGGTCTACGGCGGCCAGGCGCTCCTCGACCTCGGCGGAGGTCGGCATCGCGGTGGAGCACTCGAGCCTGCTCGCGACGATCGCACCTGCGACGTTGGCGAACTGAAGGACGCGCCGCAGGTCCCAGCCCTCGAGCAGGCCGTGGCACAGGGCGCCGCCGAACGCGTCGCCGGCACCCAGGCCGTTGACGACCTCGACCGGGAAGGGCGGCACCTCGACGCGCTCGTCTCGGGTCGCGGCCAGCACGCCCTTGGGGCCCTGCTTGACGACGGCGAGCTCGACGCCGCGCTCGAGCAGCGCGTCGGCCGCCCGCTGGGGGTCGGCCTCGCCGACCGCGACCTCACACTCCTCGCGGTTGCCGACGGCGACGGTCACGTGCTCGAGCGCGCGGCCGACCTGCTCGCTGGCCTGAGCCGGGTCGGCCCAGAACATCGGGCGGTAGTCGAGGTCGAGCACGGTGTGGGTGCGGCGGCCGCGGGCTTCCCAGGCCCGGAAGTGCGCGGCCCGGCTCGGCTCCTGCGACAGCCCCGTCACCGTCGACCAGTAGACGCCGGCGTCGCGGATCCCCTCCAGCGGCAGCTCGTCGGGCTCGATCATCAGGTCCGGCGCGATCGGGTAGCGGTAGAAGTACAGCGGGAAGTCGTCCGGCGGAAAGACCTCGCAGAAGGTGACCGGGGTCGGTGGCCCGTCGACGGCCGAGACGAACGCGTCGTCGACGCCGAAGTCTCGCAGCGCCTCGTGGATGTAGCGGCCGAAGGCGTCCTGCCCGGTCCGCGTGATGAGCGCGACCCGGTGGCCGTGGCGGGCCGCCGCGACGGCGACGTTGGTGGCGCTGCCCCCGAGAAACTTCTCGAAGGTGCGCACCTTCTCCAGGCCGACGCCGTGCTGCAGCGGGTAGATGTCCACGCCCGTGCGGCCGATCGCCACGACGTCATGGGCACGATCGTGTGCCGTGTCGCCAGGCGCGGTGCTGGGGCTGCTCAAGGTGACCGCCTCCCTCACGGGTTCGGGATCTCGTCGAGGGAGACGACGCGGCCCTCGCGGCGTGAGAGCTCGCACGCCTCGGCGACGCGGAAGGCCTGGAGTGCATCGTCGACCGTGCACGGCGACGCCAGCGTCCCGCGGGCGACGGCGGCGAAGGCCGTCAGCTCGGCACGGTAGGCGGGCAGGAAGCGCTCCATGAAGGACCAGTGGCGTGGCCCCACTGGATAGGTGGCGCCGGGCTCGGCAGAGGTGACGGCGAGGGAGTCGTCGTAGCCCACGCCGATCGTGCCGTCGCTGCCGAGGACCTCCATGCGCACATCGTGGCCCCCGCCGTTGTAGCGCGTCGCGGAGAGGTTGACGAGCGTGTCGTCGTCGAGCGTGAGGACGGCCGCGGCGGTGTCGACGTCGCCGGCCTCGGTGAAGAACGCGGCGCCCTTGTTGGCACCGGTCGCGTAGACCGAGGCGACCTCTCGGCCGGTGACGAAGCGGATGATGTCGAAGTCGTGGATCGAGCAGTCGCGGAAGAGGCCACCGCTCGTCGGGATGTAAGCGGCGTGGGGCGGCGCCTGGTCATGCGTCTGGGCCCGAATGCTGTGGAGAAAGCCCAGCTCGCCGCCGGCCACGGCCTGTTGGGCGCGCTGGTAGCCACGGTCGAAGCGTCGCTGGAAGCCGACGTGGACGGGCGTGCTCGTCGTCCGGACGAGACGGGCGAGGTCCAGCGTCTCGCCGAGCGTGGCGGCCACCGGCTTCTCGCAGAAGATCGGCACGCCGGTCTCGAGACCGAGCCGGATGAGGGGCGCGTGTCCTGGTGTCGCCGTGGTGATGACGAAGGCGTCGACGCCCTGGGCGAGCAGCTCGGCCGGCGAGGCGGCGAAGCCGACCTCGAGCTTGTCGGCGACGGCGCGGGCGGCGTCGGCGTCAAGGTCGGCGACGACGACCTCGTCGACGTCGGACAGGTCGCGGAGGGTCTCGGCGTGGAACGCCCCGATGCGGCCGACTCCGGCCAGTCCGATGCGCATCTGCACACTCCCTTGGGTGATGGTGGGGCGAGTCGAGGGGACGGTCGCCACGGGTTCTGGGCGACGAGCCGCTCGGCCGTCCGCCCTCCCCAACGATGGTCACGCGGCACGGTGGCACCTGTCAAGCAAATGTAAGAACATTCTGATGTTTGCTCAATTGCTTGACAGTCCATTGGAACAGAGGCATTCTCCAATTGCTGGCACCGACGCCGGAACCGGCAGGCATCGACCCGATGTCCGCCCACGACGTAGGAACCGGTGCGGGTACCGGTGACCACCCTGTTGCCGGGCTCGCCGAGACCCGCGCACACTTCGGGCGACGACCTCGCCTCACACCGTCCATTCGGACGCGACGCAGTCAGACCTTCGCAACCGCACCTGACATTCATGGCGCGGCGGCCGAACTGGCCCAAATCCCCTCCGGCCCGCGCCCATCACGTGCCCGGCGGCACACGGCATACGGGCATCACCCTGGTGAACGGAATTTCCGTCACAGCACGTCGCGCCACTCGGCGACCGGGCCACCGCGACGCTACGAAAGGAATCAACGATGACTCCGACTCGGACCCGAAAGAGCTTGACCGTCGCAGCCTGCCTCGCCACTGCCGCCGCGATGGCCCTCGGGGCCTGCAGCAGCGGCGGCAG
>NZ_JBYTCI010000040.1:0-25526 GCF_058790095.1 Terrabacter sp. FW104-15G4B
CCCCCAAGGCCCCGTGACCCCGTGCCACCGCACGACGGGGTCCGCCAGCCGCCGGGCTCAGGCGTCGATCTCGACGAGTCCCGTGACGGCTGGGTCCACGGCGCGCGACGCTGCGTCGACGGGCAGTGGGGGAGGGGTGCCGCCCCAGGCGGGGCACAGCGCCCGGTGGTCGCACCAGTCGCAGAGGCGGCTGGGGTTGGGCCGCCAGTCGCCCGTGGTGGCGGCCCGCTCGATGGCCTGCCACAGCGCCTTGACCTTGCGCTCGGTGCCGAGGAGGTCCTGCTCGTCGGGCTCGTAGGCAACGATCTCGCTGTTGCCGAGGTAGACCAGCTGCAGGCGCTTGGGGATGACGCCACGCTGGCGCCACAGCACCAGGGCGTAGAACTTCATCTGGAACAGGGCCTTGGCCTCGAAGTGCTCCGAGGGCGACCGGCCGGTCTTGTAGTCGACGACCCGCAGCGCCCCGCTCGGCGCCACGTCGAGCCGATCGACGTAGCCGCGCAGGACGAGCCCGTCGACCTCCGTCTCGACGTAGAGCTCGCGCTCGGCGGGCTCCAGCCGGGTCGGGTCCTCGAGGCCGAACCACGTCTCGAGCAGGCCGGCCGCTGCGGCGAACCACTCGTCGGTGCGCCCGTCCTGCTCGGTGAGCAGGTCGAGCATCGCAGGCTCCTCTCCAGCCAGGCGCTCCCACTCCTGCGGCACGAGACCGACTGCGGCCTCGATCGTGCGCTCCACGGCCGGGAGGTCGAAGAGCCGCTCGAGGACGGCGTGCACGAGCGTGCCCCGAGCCGTGGCGGGCGTCGGCGGCGACGGCAGCTTGTCGATGACCCGGAACCGGTAGAGCAGGGGGCACGACATGAAGTCGGCGGCCCGACTCGGGGACAGTGCTGCAACCATGGGGCGACTGTATGCCGCGGCACCGACACCGGCCGAACACCACCCACAGGTGGGGGACAGGGTCGGCACAGGGCCACCGGCACGGCAGGGCATAGGGTCGGCGCATGAGCACTCCCGCCCGCCCGGCCGCGGCCCACGGCTGGCGGATCGGCACCCTGGCCGGCACCCCGGTCTACCTCGGGCGCTCATGGCCCGTCATCGCAGTGCTCATCGTGGTCGTCTTCGGCCCCAATCTCGCACGCCCCGACCGAGGCGCCTCCTACGGCTACCTGCTCGCGGCCGGGTACGCCGTGCTGCTGCTCGTGTCGGTGCTCGTGCACGAGGCCGCCCATGCCCTGGCGGCCCGCTGGCGCGGACACCCGGTCAGCCGGATCGTCGCAGACGTCTGGGGTGGCCACACGGTCTACGACGCCACCCGCAGCTCGCCCACGACCACCGCCTTCGTGGCGGTCGTGGGTCCGCTGTCGAACCTGGTCCTCGCCGCGGTGGTCTGGGCGATCCAGGCGGTCGCGACGAACGAGACAGCCGACACGCTGCTCGGCATCGTCGCGGTCGCCAACCTCCTCGTCGGACTCTTCAACCTGCTGCCCGGTCTGCCGCTCGACGGTGGTCAGATCGTCAGCGCGCTCGTGTGGCGGGCCACCGGCAGCAAGGGGCGAGGACTGGTCGCGGCGGGCTGGCTGGGCCGGGTGGTGGCGGTGCTGACGGTCGCATGGTTCGCCCTGCGCCCCTTGGCCGAGGGGCGCTCGCCGGACATCTTCGACATCGTCTGGCCGGTCGCCATCGCGTTCTTCCTCTGGCAGGGCGCCACGGCTGCTGTGCGGGCCGGACGCATCCACGAGGCGACGGCCGGACGCGCGAGCGACGTCCTGGAGCCGCTCACGCTGGTCGCCGGCACGACCGCCGTCGCGGACGTCGCGGCCGTCGTCGCATCGGGCGCCTGGGTGGCTGCCGCCGACCCCGCGGGGTGGCCCGTGGGCGTCGTCGATGCCGAATCGACGGCAGGAATGCCGGCCGGCAGTCGGGACCGCACGCCCATAGCGTCCGTCACCCTGGCGCAGCCAGGCGCCTGGGTGGTCGCGCTGCCCGGCGACGCCGTGCTCACCGACCTGATCCGCGTCATGAGCGAACGCGGGCTGTCCCTCGCCGTCGTCGTCGACGATGCGACTCGCGACATCCGCGGCCTGGCCAGCGCCGAGCACATCAACGCCGTCGTCGGTGCCGAGCTGGCCCGACGCAGCCGCCGCTGAGCCGCGGGTCGGGGTCTGCGAGGGTGCGCGTCCACACCCCCGCGCGGCAAGGGCGCCCCGTCCACAGCCGCTGAGGTCGAAGGTGCATCGTGCCCGGCTCGGCATGACGGTTGTCGCAGGGCCCGATGGGCGGGCCGGAGGGAGATGCGATGAGGACCAGCCGGAATGAGACGACCACCACGACCACCACGGCGGCTGGGACGACGATGTCGCGCCCTCCGGCCACTCGGAGGCCGGCGAGCAAGGAGGCCGGGGCCGCGGCGGCAACGGCTCCGTCCGCCATGGCGCCGGGCCGCAACGAGGTGGTCCTCAGCGGGCGGCTGGCGGCCGAGGCCGAGGAGCGCGAGCTGCCGAGCGGGGACCGCATCGTCACACTGCGGGTCGTCGTGCCCCGTGACGACACCGGCCCCCGGCGTCGCTCGGGCGGCGAGCCACGGAAGCGTGCCACGGTCGACACCATCGACGTGGTCTGCTGGACGGCGGGCACCCGCCGGACGGCGCTACGGCTGCGCAGCGCAGACGTCGTCGAGGTCCACGGCGCCCTGCGCCGCCGTTTCTTCGGCGGCCCCGCTGGTCGCCAGAGCCGCTACGAGGTCGAGGTGGGGACGCTGCGGAGGGTGTCCGGAGCACCGGCGAGCGGCACCTAGACTGTGCTCCCATGACCGACGCCGAGCAGCCCGACACCGCGCAGCCCGACGCCGCGCACGACCACGTTCCGGGCGCGCACTCCCGTCGCGGTGTCTTCGAGGTGGGCGAGCGGGTGCAGCTGACCGATCCCAAGGGCCGGCTTCACACGATCACGCTCGAGCCGGGCCGAGAGTTCCACACCCACCGCGGCTTCCTGCGCCACGACGACCTCATCGGGTCGCACGACGGCTCGGTGGTGACCAACACGGCCGGCGTGGAGTACCTCGCGCTCCGGCCGCTCCTCAGCGACTACGTCATGTCGATGCCCCGTGGCGCTGCGGTCGTCTACCCCAAGGACGCGGGGCAGATCGTCCAGATGGCCGACATCTTCCCCGGTGCGACGGTCGTCGAGGCAGGGGTCGGCAGCGGTGCCCTCTCGATGTCGCTGCTGCGCGCCATCGGCGAGCGCGGCCGGCTGCTGTCGTTCGAGCGTCGTGAGGACTTCGCCGACATCGCCAGGGGCAACGGTCGTGCGTTCTTCGGCGGCGACCACCCTGCGTGGACGGTGACGGTCGGCGACCTCGTCGAGTGCCTGCCGACCGTCGCGGAGGCGGGGACGGTCGACCGCGTCGTGCTCGACATGCTGGCCCCGTGGGAGTGCCTGGGCGCCGTGTCGGAGGCCCTCCTGCCCGGCGGCGTCCTGATCTGCTACGTCGCCACGACGACCCAGCTAAGCCGGGTGGCGGAGGGCATCCGCGCCCACGGCGGCTTCACCGAGCCGTCGGCGTGGGAGTCGCTCGTGCGTGGCTGGCACCTAGAGGGACTGGCCGTGCGGCCGGAGCACCGGATGCACGGGCACACGGGCTTCCTCATCACCACCCGCCGACTGGCTCCGGGCGTCGTGCCTCCCGAGCGCAAGCGGCGGCCGGCCAAGGGCGCCTACAGCGAGGGCATCGCCTCCGACCTCGACGGCGATGCCGGCGGCAGGACCCCGGAGCCGGGCTCCACCGCATCCACCGACATTCCCGCCGACGCCTGGACGGCCGAGGCGCTCGGCGAACGGGTAAAGAGCGACAAGACGATCCGACGCGTGCGCCGATCACTGGTCGAAACCTTCGACGACATCGGGTGAAGCGGGGTTAGGGTCGAATCGTCACTATGTGCGAGTGACGGATGAGGAGGCCGAGATGTCTGATGACGTCCGCAACCCAGACCCCCAGGATGCCGCCGGCGCCGGGGTTCCCCAGACGGGGGACCGCGAGCTCGCGGCCCTGCGCGCCGAGGTCGAGGCGCTGCGCGAGGTGGCGCGGCACTCGCCCCAGCGCACGCGTGAGCTCGAGGCACGACTGGCGCATGTCCAGACCAGCCTGTCGACGCTCTCGTCCCAGAACGAGCGCCTGGTGCGCACGCTGAAGGACGCCCGCGAGCAGATCATCACGCTCAAGAAGGAGGTCGACCGGCTCGCCCAACCGCCGAGCACCTACGGTCTCGTCATCGATCCGCCGGACGAAGGGGCCATCGACATCCTGACCGGTGGGCGCAAGATGCGGGTCGCGATCAGCCCGTCCGTCGACCAGCAGGACCTCGGCCTCGGCCGGGAGGTGATGCTCAACGAGGCTCTCAACGTCGTCTCGGTGCACGGCTACGAGCGCGTCGGCGAGGTCGTCACCGTCAAGGAGCGCATCGACTACGAGCGGGTGGTCGTGGTGACCCACGGTGACGAGGAGCGGGTCTGCCGCATCGCGACGCCACTGCTCGCAGAGATCATCCGCGTCGGCGACTCCCTGACGCTCGACCCCAGGTCCAACTTCGTCCACGAGGTGATCCCGAAGCTCGAGGTCGAGGAGCTCGTCCTCGAGGAGGTGCCCGACGTCGACTACGAGGACATCGGTGGCCTGTCCGGGCAGATCGAGCAGATCCGCGACGCCGTCGAGCTGCCGTTCCTGCACCCCGAGCTCTACAAGGAGCACGCGCTGAAGCCGCCGAAGGGGGTCCTGCTGTACGGCCCGCCCGGCTGCGGCAAGACGCTCATCGCCAAGGCCGTCGCCGCCTCGCTCGCCCGCCAGGTGGCGGCGCGCACCGGCAAGGCGACCGAGAAGAGCTACTTCCTCAACATCAAGGGCCCGGAGCTGCTCAACAAGTACGTCGGTGAGACCGAGCGCCACATCCGGCTCATCTTCCAGCGGGCCCGCGAGAAGGCGTCTGACGGCACGCCCGTCGTGGTGTTCTTCGACGAGATGGACTCGCTCTTCCGCACCCGCGGCTCCGGTGTGTCGAGCGACGTCGAGACGACGATCGTGCCGCAGCTGCTCGCCGAGATCGACGGCGTCGAGCGTCTCGACAACGTCATCGTGATCGGTGCCAGCAACCGCGAGGACATGATCGACCCGGCCATCCTGCGGCCCGGACGGCTCGACGCCAAGATCAAGATCGAGCGTCCCGACGCCGAGAGCGCCCGTGACATCTTCAGCAAGTACCTCACCGAGACCCTCCCGCTCCACGAGCACGACCTCGCCGTCAACGGTGGCGACCGTGAGGCGACCGTCGGGGCGATGATCACGGCGGCCGTCGAGCGGATGTACTCCGAGATGGAGGAGAACCGCTTCCTGGAGGTCACCTACCAGGGCGGCGACAAGGAGATCCTCTACTTCAAGGACTTCAACTCCGGCGCGATGATCCAGAACATCGTCGACCGGGCCAAGAAGCTCGCCATCAAGGACTTCCTGACGACGGGGCAGAAGGGCATCCGCGTCGAGCACCTGCTGGCCAGCTGCGTCGACGAGTTCAAGGAGAACGAGGACCTGCCCAACACAACCAACCCCGACGACTGGGCCCGTATCAGCGGCAAGAAGGGCGAGCGGATCGTCTACATCCGCACGCTCATCAAGGGCAAGGATGGCACCGAGCCGGGTCGCTCCATCGCCACCGCCAACACCGGCCAGTACCTCTGACGTCGTGCGTGGAAGTGCCCACCCGACCTCGGGTCGGGTGGGCACGTGGCGCGTCGGGGCCTCCCCGGGTCGCCGTCAGGAAGCGGGTGTACGGCGTCCGGCGCGGCGGGCGGCATACGCCCCGACGACACGCCAGCCGAGCAGGAACAGCGCCAGCACGACCGAGGCCACCACGACGAAGCTGGCAGCCGTGCCCGCTCCGACGGCCCGGCGCAACAGCATGCCGACGGCGACCGTCGCGAACCAGACCGTGATGCCGGGCCCGACGTCGAGCGGCCACCCGCGCCGCCTGACGCGGACGACGGCCCAGCCCACGACGGTGCCGGTCAGGAAGGGCCAGGCAGTGAGCAGGGCGCCGAGAACGGGCCCCGACTCGTCGTGACTGGCCCGACCGATGGCCGCGAACAGCAGGACGAGCAGCACGTCGACGGCGAAGGCGACCGCGGGGCGGCGCCACCAGACGGGTCGGGTCATGAGGGCGTGTCGAAGGGGAGCCGGGCCTGCGGCGGGGCATGGGTGGGGTCGACCCCCTCGAAGAGCGAGCTCACCGAGCGGCCGTGGTGGATGCGGCTGATCGCCTCGGCGAACAGGGCCGAGACCGAGCGGACCTTGAGCTCGGGCCAGCCGTCCGGCGCGGGGACGGTGTCGGTCGTGACCACCTCGGTGACGAACGGGTGCCCGCGCAGGCGCTCGACCGCCTTGCCGGCGAAGAGGCCGTGGGTGCAGACGATGGCCGCCTCGGTGGCGCCGGCGTCCTTGAGCCGGTCCATGAGCTCGAGCATCGAGCCGCCGGTGGCGATCTCGTCGTCGAGGATCACGGCTCGCCGGCCCGACACGTCGCCCACGATCGAGTCGATGACGACCCGGTCGTCGGACACGCGTTGCTTCGAACCGGCAGCCACCGGAAGCCCCAGCAGGCGGGCGAACTGGGTGGCGACCTTGGCGTTGCCGAGGTCGGGGCTCACGACGATGGAGTTCGTGAGGTCGGTCTCGCGGAAGTGGTCGGCGAGCACCCCGATCGCGGTCAGGTGGTCGACGGGAGTGGAGAAGAAGCCGTGCACCTGTGGTGCGTGCAGTGCCATCGTCAGCACGCGGTGACAACCTGCCGTCGAGATCATGTCGGCGACGAGGCGGCCGCCGAGGGAGATGCGGGGGGCGTCCTTCTTGTCCGAGCGGGCATACGCGTAGTGCGGCATGACGGCCGTGATCTGGGCGGCGGAGGCCCCCCGCGCCGCGTCGATCATCAGGAGCAGCTCCATCAGGTGCTCCTGCGTCGGTGGCACGAGCGGCTGCACGATGTACACGTCGCGCTGGCGGCAGTTGGCCAGCAGCTGTGCCTGGAGGCAGTCGTTGCTGAACCTCTTGATGTCGACGGGGGACCGCGCCACGCCGAGGTGGGAGCAGATCCGGTCGGCGAGCGCCGGGTGCGCCGACCCGCTGAACACGACGACATCGTTCACTTCGAGACCATCCCTCATGAGACCCGCGTGCGTTCGCACACTATCCGACCGTTCCGGGTCGTGCCTGGCGCGAGACCCAGTCGACGAGCTCGGAGCGGGCGGCCTTGCCGACCCGCGTGGCCCCGGGGAAGCTCATGAAGCCGTGTGGCACCCGCGCGTAGTTGGTGTGCTGCGTCTCGACGCCGGCCGCTCGCAGCCCGCTGGCGTAGGCGGCGCCCTCGTCACGAAGCGGGTCGAGGTCGGCCGTCTGCACGAGGGTCGGCGGCAGGCCGCCGAGGTCGGTGGCGTGAAGCGGGGAGACGAGGGGGTCGAGCGGGTGCAGCGCGTCGGCGGCGTCGCCGAGGTAGTGGGCCAGGAAGGCGTCCATGTCGCCTCTGGTCAGGACCGGCGCCCGGGCGTGCAGGGCGACCGATGCTGAGCTCATCGTCGCGTCGACCGCCGGGTAGAGCAGCGCCTGGTAGGCGACCTCGGCCCCTCCTTGGTCCCGCAGCACCTGGGCGGTCACGGCCGCCAGGTTGCCCCCGGCGGAGTCGCCGGCCAGGCCGAGCCCGGTGCGGCGGATACCCGGCCCCGAGGCGTCGGAGGCGGCCCAGCGGGCGGCGTCCACGCAGTCGTATGCCGCCCGCGGCGCCCGGTGCTCGGGGGCCAGGCGGTAGTCCACGTTGAGCACCGCCACGCCCGCCCGGTCGGCCACCCAGGCGCAGATCGGGTCGTAGCCGCGCGTGTTGCCGAGCACCCAGCCGCCGCCGTGGAACCACAGCATCGTCGGCAGCGCCTGCCCCTCGGTGTGGCGCGGCCGGTAGGTCCGCACGTCGACGCGGTGGCCGTCGCGCGCCTCGAAGCTCGTGGCACCGATCTCGACGCCCGACGGGACTGGTCCCGTGATCCACGTGAAGGGAAGGCGGGCCGGCGCGAACCACGCTCTGCTGCGGGCGATCTCGTCGGCAACCAGCAACTCATCGGAGCCGCGGGACCGGTTCAGCGCGCGAACGAGGAGCTTGGTGCGCAGGGGCATGTCCCAGGAGTCGGTCGCCGTCACGGGGCCAGTGTCGCACCGCTCGGCGACGGTGGACAGACCGGGCATCCGTGGCGTCGAGGAGCCTCCCAGGGGCCCATCGCGGCGGCGCTGCGCTCAATCCAGCGTCCGCTCGGGCAGGATTGGTCCATGCCAGGCGACGCGGACAGGACGCGTACCCCTTCCGGGGGAGACGTGACCGAGCGCGGTGAGCCGGCGGACGAGACCACGGGGGAGAGCATGCAGTCAACGGCGGAGCACCTGGACGACGGGTTTCGAGAACCTCAGGACGACGAGTCGGCGGTCGAGCCGCCGGTGGCGGTGCCCGCATCCAGGATGCCCGAGGTCGACGTCGTCGAGCCGCCGATCCCGCTACGGGTCCGTCGACCCGCGGACGGCGTACGCCTTGCCGTGGCCGTGGTGCTGCTGGTCCTCGGCCTCGTCGTGGCGGACCTCGCCGCCGGGACCCGCGGCGCCGTCGAGCAGGACCTGACCGACGCCACGAGCGGCCTGCCCCGCCTGCTGCTCACCCTGCTCGGGTGGCTGAGCGGTATCGGCGTGCTGCTGCTGCCGATCGCCGTGGGGGCCGACCTGATCGTGCGCCGGCGCCCGATGCAGCTGATCCAGGCGCTCGGGGCGGCCGTCGTCGGCGGCGTCCTCGTCATCGTCCTCGCGCTGCTCGTCCAGTCGGGCAACGGCGGCATCATCACGAGCGTGCTCACGCGCCCGACGCCGACCGGGCACACCGGTCCTCTCGACATCGTCGTCGTCTCGATGCTGGCGCTCCTGACGGTGGCCGACATCTCGGGCCGCAAGTGGATCTCGCCGATCGCGACCGGCGTCGTCATCGCCACGCTGGTGACGACGCTGCTCTCCGGTGCCATGACGCTGGCGGCGCTCGCCTGCTCCCTCCTCGTCGGCTGGCTCGTCGGGTTGGCGTTCCGGCTGGTCTTCGGGGTGACTTCCACGAGGCCGCCGGGCATCGAGGTGGCCGGGGTGCTCGTCTCCGGCGGCATCCCGCTGACTCGCCTCGAGCTCATCGACGCCAACGACGCCGGCGACCGTCGCTACCTCGGCGGGACCCCGGACGGCACGCTCGACGTCCACGTGATCGACCGCGACACCTTCGGGCTGGCCTCGGGGCGGCGCCTGCTGCGGGTGCTCCGGCTGCGGAGCGGCTTCACCCGTCCGCCGGCCCTCACCCTCCAGTCCGAGATCGAGCACCGCGCCCTGATGGGCCTGGCCCTGCACGACGCCGGCATTCGCGCTCCGCGACCCGTCGCCGTCTCCGAGGTCGGGCCGTTCTCGGCCGTCATCGCCTACGTCGAGCCGGAGGGCACCCCGCTGAGCGAGGTCGACGGCGACCTCGACGACGCGCGGCTCGCCGCGATCTGGCGACTCGCCGCCACGCTGCATCGACGGCGGATCGTGCACCGGCAGCTGGGGCCGAGCACGGTCCTCGTCGACGACCGCGGCCGCGTGGCCCTCGCCCGGCTCGGCAGCGGCGACGTGGCCGCCGACGACATCAGCCTGCGCATCGACCTCGCGCAGCTGCTCACCACCGTGGCCCTGGCCGTCGGGCCCGAGCGCACCGTCACGTCGGCGGTGGCCGCGCTCGGGGAGGATGCCGTCCTGCGCGCAGTGCCGGTGCTGCAGCCCGTCGCCCTGAGCCCCGACGCCCGGGTGGCGCTCAAGGAGTCCAAGTCGGTCATGCATGAGCTGCGCGAGCGGCTCGTTGCGCTGCGGCCGCAGGCGGAGGCCGTCGAGCCCGTGCAGCTGCGCCGCATCTCGCTCAAGAGCGTGGCCACCATCGTCATGGGTGGCATCGCGGCGTACATCGTGCTGACGCAGCTGGCGCAGGTGGACCTCGGCCAGGTGGTCAGCACGGCGGACTGGCGCTGGGCGGCGCTCCTGGGCCTGTTCGCGGCCGCGACCTTTGCCGGGGCCTCGCTCGCCCTCGGAGGCGCCGTGCAGATCCACCTGCGCTTCATCCGGACCTACATGACCCAGCTCGCGGTGGCGTTCAGTGGTCTCGTCGCTCCCGCCGCCGTCGGCAACATCGCGCTCAACACGCGCTACCTGCAGACCTCCGGGCTCTCCCCGACGGTGGCCGGTGCCAGTGTGGGCGTGGCCCAGGTGGCCCAGTTCTGCTCGTACTTCGTGCTGCTCGTGATCTCGGGCGTGCTGGCGGGGACCGGTCCCGCGGTCTCGTTCAGTCCGTCCCCGGTGCTCGTCGCGGGGATCCTCGTCGTGGTGATCCTCGCGCTGGGCCTCCTCGCCCTGCCCAAGGCGCGGGCGCTGCTGACCGACCGCGTGCTCCCGCAGGTGAAGGCGGCACTCCCACAGGTGCTGGCCGTGCTGCAGCACCCCCGTAAGCTCGCCCAGCTGCTCGGCGGGTCCCTGATGCTCGACCTGTCCTTCGTGGCGGCTCTCGTCTGCGCCACTAGGGCGTTCGGCGCCGACGCGCCGGTCGCGGCCATCGCCGTCGTCTACTTCGCGGGCGCCATCGTCGGCTCGGCAGTCCCGACCCCCGGCGGTCTCGGCGGCATCGAGGCGGCCATGTCCTTCGGCCTCATCTCCATCGGGGTCGACAGCGGCACCGCCGTCTCGTCGGTCCTGCTCTACCGCCTCGCGACGTACTGGCTGCCCATCCCGTTCGGCTGGCTCTCCCTCAACCGGCTGCAGAAGCTGGGGGCCATCTGAACGCCGCCGGACGGCATACGCCATCGGCAGGTGGCGGACCGCCCACGGTTCGATGGGCGGTGGCGGTTATCGTCGGGCCATGACGGTGCGGCGGATCATGGGGCTCGAGACCGAGTACGGCATCTCGGTGCCGGGCGACCCCATGGCGAACCCGATGTTCCTCTCCGGCCAGGTCGTCAGCGTGTATGCCGCGGCGCAGGGAATCCGCTCCAACCAGTCCAGCTGGGACTACGCCTTCGAGGACCCGCTGCGCGACGCGCGTGGCTGGCAGCTCGACCGGCAGACGGCCGACCCGAGCCAGCTCACGGACATCGAGGACCCCACGCTCGCCAACGTCGTGCTGACCAACGGGGCCCGCTACTACGTCGACCACGCCCACCCGGAGTACAGCTCTCCCGAGGTGACCCTCCCACGCGACGCGGTGCGCTGGGACCGCGCCGGCGACGCCATCGCGCTCGAGTCCGTGCGCCTCCTGGCGGTGCGGCCAGGGCAGCCGCCGGTCAACCTCTACAAGAACAACACCGACGGCAAGGGCCAGTCCTACGGCACCCACGAGAACTACCTCATGCCGCGTCGCACGCCCTTCCCCGACATCGTGCGCCACCTCATTCCCTTCTTCGTGACGCGGCAGGTGCTCTGCGGTGCTGGCCGCGTGGGCCTCGGCGTCGACAGCAGGGGCGCGGGCTTCCAGCTCTCGCAGCGGGCCGACTTCTTCGAGACGGAGGTCGGCCTGGAGACGACTCTCAAGCGCCCGATCATCAACACCCGCGACGAGCCGCATGCCGTGGCCGACCGCTACCGCCGCCTCCACGTGATCCTCGGCGACGCCACCCACCTCGACGTCGCCACGCTGCTGAAAACGGGCACGACCTCCCTGGTGCTCGGCATGATCGAGGACGGCCACCTCACCGAGGACTGGTCGATCCGCCGCCCCGTGGCCGCCCTGCAGACGATCTCGCACGACCCGACGCTGGCGGCGACGGTCGAGCTCGTCGACGGTCGCACGGTGACGGCCCTCGACCTGCAGTGGATGCATCTGGAGGCCGCACGCGCCTGGCTCGACCGCCGCGGCGACGACCCGGAGCCGGAGGCGACGGCCGAGGTCGTGCGCCTCTGGGAGGAGGTGCTCACGGGGCTCGGCCGTGACGTGCTGTCCTGCGCGCCGCTCGTCGACTGGGTGGCGAAGCTGAAGCTCCTCGAGGGCTACCGCGCCCGTGACGGCCTCTCGTGGGACGACCACCGGCTCGCGGCCATCGACATCCAGTGGGCCGACGTGCGCCCCGAGAAGGGTCTCGTCCACCGGCTGCGCGACCGCGGCATGGTGCGCGACCTTGTCACGCCCGAGGAGATCAAGTCGGCGCAGACGACACCCCCCGAGGACACGCGGGCCTGGTTCCGCGGGGAGTGTGTCCGACGGTTCACCGCGCAGGTCTTCTCGGCGAGCTGGGACTCGGTCGTGTTCGACGTCCCGGGACGCGCGAGCCTCCAGCGCGTCCCGATCCTGGAGCCCGAGCGCGGGACCCGAGCCCAGGTGGGGACCCTCCTCGAGCGGAGCGCCGACGTCGGCGAGCTGCTGCGCGGGCTGGCCACGCCCGAGTAGACCGGCCGCCCGAACCTTCGAGGGGTGGGGCGTGCCCGTCGTTCGTGGGTGCTCGGACCGGGGGGTGCACACGGGTTAGGGTCGAGGCGGAAGGTCGTTCACGTCTGGGAGGTAGCCATGCCGGGTCAGGAGCACGTCAAGCCACAGCGTCGTGACGAGGAGCCGCCGGAGACACCGGAGGCACCCCCGACCGCACCGGCCGGTGCCGCGGTCAAGGAGGGGCTGTCCGACGACATCGACAGCGTCCTCGACGAGATCGACGGGGTGCTCGAGTCGAACGCCGAGGAGTTCGTCCGCGGTTTCGTGCAGAAGGGCGGCCAGTGACCCACCCGTCCTCGGGGCGACCCCGGCAGCTGGACGACGCCTTCCTCACGGCAGGTTCCTCCTCCTTCACCGAGTTCGTCTCCGCCTACCGTCCCGAGCTGCTTCCCGCCGGTCGGCGCCTGCCGTCCGGCGCGAGCATCGAGGCTCCGCACGGCACGACCATCGTCTCCATGCTGTTCGACGGCGGCGTCGTCATGGCCGGCGACCGTCGGGCCACGATGGGCAACGTCATCGCCAACCGCGACATGGAGAAGGTGTTCGCGGCCGACGAGTTCAGCGTCGTCGGCATCGCGGGCACGGCCGGGATCGCGATCGAGTTGGTCCGGCTCTACCAGGTGGAGCTGGAGCACTACGAGAAGATCGAGGGCGCCATCATGTCGCTCGAGGGCAAGGCCAACCGCCTCGCCTCGATGATCCGCGGCAACCTCGCCCTCGCGATGCAGGGGCTGACGGTCGTGCCCACGTATGCCGGGTTCGACCTGGACACTGCCACCGGGCGCATCTACTCCTACGACGTGACAGGCGGGTGCTACATCGAGGGGGGTCACCACTCCACCGGCTCGGGCTCCGTCTTCGCCCGTGGCGCCCTGAAGAAGCTGTGGCGTCCGGGCCTGGAGGAGCAGCAGGCCGTGTCGGTCGCCATCGAGGCGCTCTACGACGCTGCCGACGACGACTCGGCGACGGGCGGCCCGGACCTCGGCCGCCAGATCTGGCCCACGGTGGCCGTCGTCGACCACGCGGGAGCCCGGTTCGTCGCGCAGGACGTCCTCGAGGGGCACGTGCAGCGGGTCGTCGCCTCGCGCCGAGACAACCCGGGGGGTGCCCGATGAGCATGCCGTTCTACGTCCCGCCCGAGCAGGTCATGAAGGACCGGGCAGACTTCGCACGCAAGGGGATCGCGCGTGGGCGCTCCGTCCTCGTCGTGGGCTACGACCGGGGCATCGCCTTCGTGGCGGAGAACCCGTCCCGGGCCCTGCACAAGGTCTCGGAGATCTACGACCGCATCGCCTTCGCCGCCGTCGGGCGCTACAACGAGTTCGAGAGCCTGCGGGTCGCGGGCATCCGCTACGCCGACCTGCGGGGCTACTCCTACGACCGCACCGACGTGACGGCACGGGCCCTGGCGAACACCTATGCCCAGATCCTGGGGTCGGTCTTCACCCAGGAGTCGAAGCCCTACGAGATCGAGATCGTGGTGGCCGAGGTCGGCGCCGACAGCGCCGGTGACCAGATCTTCCGGCTCACCTACGACGGGTCGGTCGCCGACGAGCAGGGCTTCGTGGCGATGGGCGGCGCGAGCGACGCCGCCGAGGAGCGCCTCGCCACGGCCTGGCATCCCGGCATGGCGTTGAGCGAGGTCCTGCGGGTCGCCGTCGACGTGCTCGGCGCGGGCGAGAACGGCGAGCGCCGACAGCTGGACGAGGACCAGCTCGAGGTCGCGGTGCTGGACCGTGACCGTCCCCGCCGCTCCTTCCGCCGGATCGGCGGAGCGCTGCTGACGAGCCTGCTGGGCGAGCCGTCGGAGGCCACTGAGCCCGCCGTCGGCTCCGGTGCTGCCAAGGAAGCACCTACCGCCGAGCCACCTGTCTGACGAGCCCCGAGGGAGAACGGCCGTCCACCGGGCACCGGTGGATGGCCGTTCTCTCTCCTCTCCTGCGGCGGACCGCGACGGGAGGGGAGGTCAGCGGCGCCTGGCGCCGACCTTGTTGCCGGAGGTGCTGCGCTCGTCGACCGAGGTGGCGCCCGTGCCGGAAGACCCGTCATCGCCCGTGCGAGCGGCTTCCCCTTCCGACTCGTCGGCCGTCTTCGGGTCGCGGCCTCCTGACTCTGCGGCCCGGTCCACCTCGTCGGCCTGATCAGCCTGGTTCGACCCGGGCTGCTGCTCGGCTGCGGTGTCCGGGGCCGCCGGTGCCTGCCGCCCCCGCTCATCGGCGACGGCCCGCGAGGGCTCCTCCTGCGCGGACTCGACAGCACGAGGTGCGTGCTCGGCGCTGGCGCCCTCGGCCGGCTTGTCCTGGCTGCCCAACGAGTCCATCAGGTCGCCGCCACCGAGGGTGGCCAGCATCTGACGCACGTTGGCGAGCTGAGCCGAGATGCTGTCGCGCTGCGCTCCTGCCGCGGCCAGCTCACGGTCGGACTCCTCGCGCAGCCGGGAGGAGTGGTCGCGGGCCTCGGAGACGATCTGGTCGGCCTGCGCCTGGGCGTTCTCGAGCAGGCGCTCGGCCCGCGCACGCTTCTCCTCGGCGTCGTGCTCGGCGCGCTCGGAGAGCTGGCGCAGGCGCGACTCGCTCTCGCGGAGAGCGGCCTCCTGCTGCTGGCGGCGGGCCTCGAACTCGGCGTCGGCCGACTCACGGCGCGCGGCGAGCTGCAGCTCCAGCTCCGCAGACGCCGTGGAGGCCTTGAGGCGGTGTGCCTCGAACTCGGCCGCTGCCTCCTGGCGCTGCGCGGCCGTGACGCTCTGGGCCTCGGCGACGATCGCCTGCGCCTCTCGGTTGGCCTGCGCGATGATCCGCACAGCCTCCTCGTCGGCGCGCGCGCGGGCCTGCTCGGCATACGTCGTGGTGGTGGCCTTGAGATCGCCGGCGGCGCGGGTGGCGCGCTGGCGGATCTCGTCGGCCTCCGCTGTGGCGCGCGCCCGCAGGTCCGCGGCCTCCTGGTCGGCCAGCGACAGGATCTGGGCGATGCGCTCACCGAGGTCTGCGAACGTCTGCGCCGGCGTGGGGGAGCTGCTCTTCTTGAGGTCTGCCATCACCCGCGCCTGCTGCCCGAGCTGTCCCCGCAGGTCGGTCAGAGCGGCATTGAGCCTGGTCAGCTCGACGCTGCGCTCGGCGGCGTCCTTCTTCGCCGCCTGCAGGGTGCGGTTCTGTGACTCGATGAAGGAGTCGACCTCTTCCGGCTCGTAGCCGCGGCGGGAGAACTTGAAGTGTGGTCTGTCGATCATTTCCGTCCAATGCAGGGGAGGTGGAGGGTACGGGCATGAGGGGGCGCGGCCATTGTGTCAGCCGTCCTCGATTGCCACCACAGACGCGACCCCTCGGGTCAGTGCAGGCGCACATGTCCACGCTCACCCGGCTCTCGGCCCGCCGAGGACCTCGAGCATCGAGGCTCGGGTAAGCGGATGCACGGTCCACCCGTCGCTCGGTAGCCGGCTACGGCAGCCGCGGTCCCGTCCCTTGGGCCGGACCGACTCCACAACGCTGACGCCGACGTCGTGACGCGGGAAGAACCCCTGCCGGCGCGGGAACCCGCTATGGCTCGTTCGTTACCGGCACCGGAGGGCAAGCCGCCTACAGTTGGTTCATGGAGCGGCGGATCTTCGGGATCGAGAACGAGTACGGCGTCACCTGCACGACGCAGGGCCAGCGGCGCCTGACGCCCGACGAGGTCGCCCGCTACCTCTTCCGCCGGGTCGTGGCCTGGGGCCGGTCGAGCAACGTGTTCCTGGGCAACGGTGCCCGCCTGTACCTCGACGTGGGCTCCCACCCGGAGTACGCCACGGCCGAGTGCGATGCGGTGCGCGAGCTGGTCATCCAGGACAAGGCGGGGGAGCGGATCCTCGAGGGACTCGTCGAGGATGCCCAGGGCCGCCTGCGCGACGACGGCGTGGAGGGCGAGATCTACGTCTTCAAGAACAACACCGACTCGGCGGGCAACTCCTATGGCTGCCACGAGAACTACCTCTACGGCCGCACGGGCGACTTCCAGCGCGTGTCCGACATGTTCATTCCCTTCCTGATCAGCCGGCAGATCACCTGTGGCGCCGGCAAGGTGGTGGCGACGGCGCACGGCGCGAGCTTCGCGGTGAGCCAGCGGGCCGACCACATCTGGGAGGGCGTGTCGTCGGCGACGACCCGGAGCCGGCCGATCATCAACACCCGGGACGAGCCGCATGCCGACGCGGAGAAGTACCGCCGCCTGCATGTCATCGTCGGCGACTCCAACATGTCCGAGACGACCAACCTGCTCAAGGTGGGAAGCGCAGACCTCGTGCTGCGGATGATCGAGTCGGGCGTGGTCATGCGCGACCTGTCGATGGAGAACCCCATCCGGGCGATCCGCACGATGAGCCACGACCCCACGGGGCGCGCTACCGTTCGCCTGGCCAACGGCCGTGAGCTGTCGGCGCTCGACATGCAGCGTGAGTACCTCGACAAGGCCATGGAGTTCGTCGATCGCGAGGGCATGGACAGCCCCGACACCAAGCAGGTGCTCGACCTCTGGGGGCGCGCGCTGGACGCCATCGGCACGGGCGACCTCGACGCCATCGACACGGAGATCGACTGGGTCATTAAGTACCGTCTCATCGAGCGCTACCGGGCCAAGCACGGGCTGTCGCTCACCGACGCCCGCGTGCAGCAGCTCGACCTCGCCTACCACGACATCAACCGCCGGCGCGGCCTCTTCTACCTCTTGCAGCGTCACGGGCGCACGGCACGCGTGGCCTCCGACGTGGAGATCTTCGAGGCGAAGGTGCGGCCGCCGCAGACGACCCGAGCCAAGCTGCGGGGCGACTTCATCCGGGCGGCGCAGTCGCACGCCCGGGACTTCACCGTGGACTGGGTGCACCTCAAGCTCAACGACCAGGCCCAGCGCACGGTGCTCTGCAAGGACCCGTTCCGTGCCGTCGACGAGCGGGTCGAGCGGCTGATGGAGACCATCGACCGCACGCCCACGATCCAGCGTCCCCTCTGACAGATCCCGGCGCCTGCGGTTACCAGCTTGCCCACCGGCTGCCACCCGGACCTGTCAGGACGCTGTGGGTCGCCCACAAGGCCGGAGGTTACAGTGGCTGGGATTTGCCCTGCGGGACCTCCATGCCCGCCCGTCCCGACCGAAAGTCTTTCCCTGTGCGTCCCAACCGTACGGCCGCTCGCACGGCCGCTGCCCTGATCGCCGCCCTCGGGCTCACCACCGTCGCCGCGTGCGGCTCCAGCTCGACCGGCTCGAACGGCTCCGCCACCACGACCGCTGCGGCGTCGGTCGCCCTCAAGGGAGTGACCGCAACGGGTCCCGTCGACCTGAAGACCGCGCCCAAGGTGGCGCTCGGCGCGACGCCCATCAGCTCCAAGGCCGTCGAGCACAAGGTGCTGACGCCGGGCACCGGCAAGGCGGCGACGAAGGTCGACACCGTGAGCCTTCGCGCGCAGATCTACAACGGCACCAGCGGCAAGCTCATCGACGACGGCTACGCCCAGGGTCGTTCCGCGGAGGGCTACCGCCTCGCTCGCACCGACATCGTCTCCGGCTTCACCGAGGGGCTCGTCGGGGCCACGAAGGGCGGTCGCATCGCCTTCACCATCCCGCCCGAGAAGGGCTTCGGCTCGGCGGGCAACGAGCAGCTCGGCGTCAAGGGCACTGACACCATCGTCGTCGTCGCCGACGTCGCCGACGTCCACACGCCCCTGACGAAGGTCGAGGGCTCGCAGTCGGCCTCGCCGGCGGGTCTGCCCACGGTCGAGTTCAAGAACGGGCCGACCAAGGAGCCCACCGTCACCGTGCCGAAGGCGGCGGCCCCCACGACGACCAAGTCGGCCACCCTGGTCGAGGGAAGCGGCCCGGTGGTGCAGAAGGGCCAGACCATCAGCGCGCAGTACCACGGCGTCCTCTGGAAGGACGGCAGCGTCTTCGACTCCTCCTGGCAGCGCGGCGCCGCAGCCGACTTCCCGATCGGCGTCGGCCAGGTCATCCCTGGTTGGGACTCCACGCTCGTGGGCAAGAAGGTCGGTAGCCGCGTGCTGCTGGTGATCCCGCCCAAGGACGGCTACGGCGCGAAGGGCAGCCCGCCCAAGATCTCCGGCACCGACACGCTCGTCTTCGTCGTCGACATCCTCGACGCGTACTGAGACCGCCCCCACTGACGAAAGGCACCTGCAGCATGGCACTGGACCCGGACCGCACGAAGCCGGAGATCGACTTCCCGGAGGGCGACGCGCCCGCCGACCTGGTGGTCGAGGACCTCATCGAGGGGGACGGCCGCGAGGCGAAGGCCGGTGACACGGTCAGCGCTCACTACGTCGGCGTCGCGCACTCGACGGGGGAGGAGTTCGACTCCTCCTGGAACCGGGGCGACCCGCTCGACTTCCGGCTCGGTGTCGGCATGGTCATCCCCGGCTGGGACAAGGGCATTCAGGGCATGAAGGTCGGCGGTCGGCGCAAGCTGACCATTCCGGCGCACCTCGCCTACGGCGAGCGCGGTGCCGGCGCCGCCATCGGGCCGGGCGAGACGCTCATCTTCGTCGTCGACCTCGACGACGTGCGCTGATCAACTCCGTTCGCCGGCCCTGAGAGGTCAGCGACCAGCGAGCAGGATCCGGGCGGCATACCGCCCCGCGACGGCCGCGCCGAGGAATCCGGCGCGGTCGTCGTCATATCCGCGCCCCATCGTGCGCAGGGGGACCGGGGCCTCGCGCAGCGCCGCGTCGAGACCGTCGGTGTCCACCTCCCGCAGGGTGAGGCGTCCGCCGCTCCCATCGCAGAGACCGCGGGCCTGCTCGAGGACGTGCGTCCCGAAGGTGCCCGGCAGACGGGGCACGGGCACGTCCGCAGGCACGAGCGACACGCGGCCGTATGCCGTCAGGCTGTGGTGCGAGACGCCGCGGTGCCGTTCGCGCGGGTCTGCCTCCGAGATCCGCAGCGAGCAGACGGCTCGGCCCCCGAGGGCGCCGGTGGCGTTCACCGTCTCGCCGGCCGAGGTGCCGGAGAAGCCCCACCGCGTGCCGGTGCCCAGGTTGCCCGGGCCCTGAGACACGATCGCGACGTCGGCACCGAGGACGTGGTGCGCGGCCAGCAGGCCGGTGTGCACGTTGACGGCTTCGAGGTCGCCGCCGAAGGCCTGACCGACCGTGATCGACGCCTGGAGCCAGCCGGCCGCGCGGAGGGTGGCAACCGTGCGTGAGAAGTCGATCGGCAGCGCGCCGCCGTCGGTCATGACGTAGGCCACCCGCAGGCCCGGCGCCGCCTCGCGCAGGCCGGCCAGGACGGCCGGCACGGCCGAGTGCAGGTCGGCGACGACCACCGGAAGGCCGCCGAGGTCGTCCGCGTCGGCCAGCACGGCGTGGTGCTCGCTGTCCTGTTCGTCCACGCCGAGGACCATGGTCTGGCTCGGCGTGTAGCGAGCCTTGACGACGTGCCCGGGGACGGCTCCGACGTCCTCGACCGGGTGGGGCAGGGCGTCCGGCGCTGCGACGACGAGGGCGAGGCCACCCGTTCCGAGCCCGCGCTCGAGGGCCGTCGTGTTGAGCAGCACGGCCGTGCCAGGAGGCAGGTCACCCACGGCGTCGACGTAGCCGAGCGCCGGCACGGTGTCCCCGGAGGCCAGCCGGACGGCATACTCGATGGCTCCTGCCCAGCGCGACCGCGCCTCGAGCACGACACCCCGTCGCCACTGGATCATGGGGTGACCCTATTCGATCGCTTGTTCGGGTAGCGTCGGACTGCCCCTACGCGCTGCCGCCCCTTCAGGAAGGTCTCGATGAGCCCCGCATCTGCCTCGGCCGAGAAGACCGAACGGCTGCTCAACCTCATCCTCGCGCTGAAGTCCGCGCGTCGGCCGGTGTCGAAGCAGAAGATCCGCGAGTCGCTGCCGGCCTACGCCGCCGCGACCTCCGACGAGGCGTTCGACCGGATGTTCGAGCGCGACAAGGACGAGCTGCGCGAGATGGGGATACCCATCACCACGACGGTGCTGGACGTCCTCTTCGACGACGAGGTGGGCTACCGCATCGACGCGAGCGAGACAACCCTGCCGGCGATCAGCTTCGAGCCCGACGAGGTGGCAGCGATTGCCCTCGCGGCGCGGGCCTGGTCGACCGCGAGCATCTCGGGCGCCGCATCGGCGGGGCTGCGAAAGCTGCGCCTGTCGGGTGTCGAGATCGACGAGTCCGTGGCGGCCGGCGCCGAGCCGCGCATCCGCACCCGCGAGCCCGCCTTCGAGGCGGTGCACGCCGCGGTGTCAGCGCTGCAGCCGATCACCTTCGCCTACCGCAAGAACGACGGGGAGCTGACCACCCGGCACGTCCAGCCGTGGGCGCTGAAGAACTGGCACGGACGCTGGTACCTCACCGGCTTCGACGTCGACCGCGGCGACGAGCGTGCCTTCCGGCTCAGCCGCTTCGACGGGCCGATCCGCCGAAAGGGCCGGGCCGGGTCGTATGCCGTCCCGTCCGACCACGTGCCCGAGGTGGCCCTCGAGGCCCAGCTCCCGGAGCCGGAGGGGGTCGCCGTCGTGCGGGTCCTGCAGGGTCGTGGACACTCGCTGCGCCGCTTCGCGCGGCGCACCACCGAGATCGACGAGCGGTGGGCCGAGATCGAGGTGCCCTACCGCCGCGGCGAGACCGAGCGTGACGTCGTCGCCCTCGGCACCCACGCGGTCGCCGTGTCGCCGCCCGAGCTCGTCGACGGCGTCCGCGCGGCCCTGCTGGCGGTCGCCGCGGCGCAGTCGCGCGAGGCGGCAGACCCGACGAACCTGTCACGGCAGCAGAGCAGACCATGGGGAGAGCCGGCATGAGCGCGACACGACGGACAGCGGCGCGCCGGCCCCCGGAGACGGCCACCCAGCGACTTGGCCGGCTGCTCGACATGGTGCCGTGGCTGCTCCAGCACCGCGGCGTGCCGATCGCCGAAGCTGCGCGTGAGTTCGGCGTGGGCGAGCAGCAGGTCGTCGAGGACCTCGAGCTGCTCTTCGTGTGCGGCACGCCCGGCTACGGCCACGCGGAGCTCATCGACGCCCAGTGGGACAGCGGCCACATCTACCTCGACAACGCGGACGACATCGCGGCCCCCATGCGCCTGACGCGGGACGAGGCGGTCACCCTGACCGCCGGCCTGCAGGCGCTCGGATCGACGCTCGTCGGCTCCGACGTCGCCGAGCGCACGCTCGAGAAGATCCGCGCCGCGGCTGCCACGACCGTCGCCGAGCCGACCGGGCGCATCGACCTCGACCTCGACGACGGCAGCCAGCACCCCGCCTTGGCGATCCTCAAGGACGCCTTCGCGCGCGGGCGGCGGGTGCACCTGCGCTACTACGTCGCGACGCGTGACGAGTCGACCGAGCGCGACGTCGACATCATGCGCATCCTCAACCTCGACTCGCAGTGGTACGTCGAGGGCTACTGCCACCGGGCAGTCGGTGTGCGCCTCTTCCGGCTCGACCGGATCGAGGACGTCTCGGTGCTCGACGTCGACGGCACCCCACCCGCCGACGCGCACCCACGCGACCTCGACGACGTCTTCGTCCCGGGCGACAACGACCTCACCGTGGTCATCGAGGCGAGCCGCTGGGCGGCGTGGATCGCCGACTACTACCCCAACGAGGGCGTCGAGCGCGGCCCCGACGGGTCGTTGCGGGTGACGCTCAAGGTCGCCGACCCGGCGCTCGTGCGCCGACTGGTGCTGCGGCTGGGGGGCGAGGCCCGCGTGGTGGAGCCGCCGGAGCTGGCCGACGCGGTGGCCGAGGAGGCGCGGTCGGCCCTCGCGGCATACGACCAGCCGGGCTGACCCGCGGGTGCCAGACACGGTGCCGGTCTCGATCCACCACCGGGCTGATGGACACCACACAGGTGGGGTTCACCGGACGCACGTATGCTGGACACCTGCAGCACCGAGGCTGCACCC
This sequence comes from Terrabacter sp. FW104-15G4B, assembly GCF_058790095.1. NCBI lineage: Bacteria > Bacillati > Actinomycetota > Actinomycetes > Micrococcales > Intrasporangiaceae > Terrabacter > Terrabacter sp. FW104-15G4B. The sequence goes on from NZ_JBYTCI010000040.1 coordinate 22,440, forward strand.
TGACGGTCCGATCCGGTCCGGCTTTCGACGAGGAGACTCACCATGCCCAACCTGGGTGCCCCCGAACTCATCATCATCGCGGTCGTGCTCATCGCCCTGTTCGGCTGGAAGAAGCTCCCCGACATGGCCCGCAGCCTCGGCCGCTCGGCCCGGGTCTTCAAGTCCGAGGTGGACGAGCTGAAGAAGGACGGCAAGCCCGCCCCGAGCGACGCCTCACGCTCCACGGTCCCGGGTGACGTCGTCGACGCGGACGCCGAGCGCCGCGCCGCGGCGGCCCGCCTCGCCGACGCCGAGCGACGCGCCGCCGAGGCGCGTGCGGAGGCCGACCGCCTGCGCGCCAACAGCTCCACGACGTCCAGCGCGCCGACCGCTGCGCCCGCGAGCAGCACCGACGACATCCGTCGCGACACGACGTTCTGAGCGGCCGGTCCCCGGACGCCGTGCACGGACTCACCTGAATGCCCTCACTCCGACGCCAGCGTGACCCCGAGGGGCGGATGTCGCTCGGGGACCACCTCCGTGAGCTGCGCAACCGCATCACGATCAGTGCCATCGCCATTCTCATCGGCGGGATCCTGGGCTGGATCTACTACGACCAGATCATCAACGCCCTGACCAAGCCCCTGCGTGACCTGCAGAAGGGCCGTGAGGGCGTCGTCAACATCAACTTCGCGGGCATGACCGATGCCTTCGCGCTGCAGCTGACGACCTCGCTGTTCGTGGGCCTCATCATCGCCTCGCCGATCTGGCTCTTCCAGATCTGGGGCTTCATCGTGCCGGGCCTGACGAAGAAGGAGAAGCTCGTCGCGCGGCTCTTCGTGGTCGCTGCGGTCCCCCTCTTCCTGGCCGGCTGCCTCTTCGCCTTCATCATGGTGCCCAAGGCGGTCGCCGTGCTCCTGGGCTTCACGCCGCAGGGCGCCTACAACCTGCAGGACGGCTCGCAGTACCTCAACTTCGTCCTCAAGTTCATCGTCGCCTTCGGGTGTGCCTTCCTCCTCCCGGTCTTCCTCGTCGCGCTCAACCTCGTGGGGGTGATCTCGGCGCAGGCGATGCTCAAGGGCTGGCGCCCGGCCGTCATGATCATCCTCGTCTTCGCGGCGATCATGACCCCGACGCCCGACGCGTACACCATGCTCTTCCTCGCCAGCCCGATGGTGCTTCTCTACTTCGCCTCGGTCGGCGTCGCGTTCCTGCTCGACCGCCGCAAGGAGGAGCACAAGCCCGACTGGTTGGACGTCCCCGACGACCAGGCGTCCTCCCTGTAGCGTTCGGGTGTGTCCCGCCGCGTCGCCCTGATCGTCAACCCGACCGCGGGCAAGGGCGTCGGACGAGGGCTCGGTGACCAGACCAGACGCCTGCTCCAGGAAGCAGGTCACGACGTGCTGGACGTGTCGGGCCATGACTACCAGCAGGCTCGGGACCGGGGGCGCGACGCGGTCGCCGCTGGGGTCGAGACCGTCGTCGTCGTCGGCGGCGACGGCATGGTGCACCTGGGCGTCAACCTGTGCGCCGGCACCCCGACGCGCCTCGCGGTCGTGGCGGCCGGCACGGGCAACGACTTCGCACGCAACCTCGGCCTGCCGGTGCGCGACGCGCAGGCGGCGGTCGCCCTGCTGACCGACGGCTGCACCCGCTCCATCGACGTGGGGCGCGTGCGGCACGGGGTGGCGGGGGAGCGGTGGTTCGGCGGCGTCCTGGGAGCCGGTTTCGACGCCGTGGTCAACGCCCGGGCGGGGCGGATGACGTGGCCGCGGGGCCAGATGCGCTACAACCTCGCCGTGCTGCGCGAGCTTCCCGTCTTCCGGGCGATCCCGTATGCCGTCGAGCTGGACGGGCACCGCATCGAGACCCGCGCGATGCTGGTGGCCGTCGCCAACACGACCTCGTTCGGGGGCGGCATGCGGGTGTGCCCCGATGCAGATGTCACCGACGGGTACTTGGACGTCATGATCGTGCACGCCCTGTCGATCCCGGCGTTCCTGCGGGTCTTCCCCAAGGTCTACTCCGGGACCCACACCAGCCACCCGGCCGTCGAGATCCTTCGCGCCCGGCGAGTTCGCTTGGAGGCGATAGGCATCCGATCACAGGCCGATGGCGAGTCGTTCGCCGAGCTGCCCATCGACGCAGAAGTCGTCCCCGGCGCCCTGCGCGTCCTGACCCCGAGAGAGGTGCTCGCGTGATCGCCACCTGGCCGCGGCTGGCCGAGTTCGCCGCCGCGATCGACTTCCCGCTCGACGACTTCCAGACCGAGGCCTGCCGCGCAGTGGAGGAGGGGCGCGGCGTGCTCGTGGCCGCACCCACCGGCGCAGGCAAGACGATCGTCGGTGAGTTCGCCGTGCACATGGCCCTCGCGACGGGTCGCAAGGCGTTCTACACCACGCCGATCAAGGCGCTGTCGAACCAGAAGTACGCCGACCTCGTGCGCGTGCACGGCGCCGACAACGTCGGTCTGCTGACCGGCGACGCGTCGATCAACGGCGAGGCGCCGGTCGTCGTCATGACGACCGAGGTGCTGCGCAACATGATGTATGCCGGCTCGACGACCCTGCGGGGTCTCGGCTGGGTCGTCATGGACGAGGTCCACTACCTCGCCGACCGCTTTCGTGGGGCGGTGTGGGAGGAGGTCATCATCCACCTGCCCCCGGACGTCAGCGTGGTGTCGCTCTCCGCCACGGTCAGCAACGCCGAGGAGTTCGGGGCGTGGCTGGGGGAGGTGCGCGGCGACACGGAGGTCATCGTCTCGGAGCACCGCCCGGTGCCGCTGTGGCAGCACATGATGGTCGGGCAGACCCTTTTCGACCTCTTCGTCGAGGAGCGCGAGGCCGACGAGGACGACGAGCACTTCCCGTCGGGCACGGGTCGCTACGGGGTGAGCGTCAACCCCGACCTGGTGCACGCGATCCGCGGCAGCGAGGGCCGGGGCGCGTGGGACTCCCACTGGGTCAGCTCCCGCGGTGGCCGCGACAAGGGCAGACCGCGCGGCAAGGGCGGACGCGGCGGTCGTGACGACTGGGCGGGTCGAGGCCGCCGGGGCAACGACGCACCGACCGGCCGCGGGCCGGGTGGTGGGGAGGGCGGTCGCGGCTT